>JANXSI010000651.1 GCA_025352765.1 Devosia sp.
GCTCAAGCGGCTCTTTCCGAATGCGCGCGTCGTGCACGTGCGCCGCCATCCGCTCGATACCGGCATATCGAACTTCTTTCAGCGCTTTTCGAGCGGGCAGGGTTACTCCAACCGGCTCGACTGGATCGGGCTCAGAACCCGGCAGGTGGCGGACAGCATGGTCCTCTGGAAGCGCGCACTCGACCTCGAGATTCTCGATGTCAGCTACGAAAAGCTGGTCGCCGATCCCGAAACCGAGGCTCGCCGACTGATTGCCTTCACCGGACTCGAGTGGACGGATGCCTGCCTCGAGCCGCAGCACGCGCAGCGCAGCGTGCTCACCGCGAGCCAGTGGCAGGTGCGCCAGCCGATCAACGTGAGGTCCGTCGATCGCTGGCGGCACTACGAACCCTGGATCGGCCCGATGGTGGAGGCGATGGGTGGCTTCGAATGGATCGATCAGGAAGTCGCGTCGATCCTACGGTAGTGTCGACAGCCGTTCGACCAGCAGGTCGTAGAAGCCGTCGGAGTCTCCTGAGCGCAGATAGTTGGTGTTCTTGACCCGGCCGGTCACGCCCCAATAGTCGACGACGGTCATGCCGCGCGTCAGATCGCTCTGGGTCTCGATGGCCACGTTGACGTGCCGTCCCTTGAACAGTCCCGGCTTCAGCAGATACGCAATGACACACGGATCGTGCAGCGGGCCGCCGTCCCAGCCATACTTGGCCTTGTCGAACCGGTCGAAGAAATCGAGCATTTCTGCGGTGGCCACACCCGTCTTGTTGCCGAGCGAGCGGAAGCGCTCAATCCGCGGCTGCGTGGTCAGCATCATATGGCTGACGTCGAGCGGCACGACCGTAATGGGGACGCCCGAGTGGAACACGACGTCGGCTGCCTCGGGGTCAACGTAAATGTTGAATTCGGCGGCCGGTGTGACGTTGCCGCCCTCGAACAGGCCGCCCCCCATCAACACGATCTCTTGAATCCGCGGCACGATATCGGGCGCCTTGACGAACGCCATGCCCAGATTGGTCAGCGGTCCTAGGGCGCAGATCGTCACCGTTCCGGTCGGCTCCCGGCGCAGCGTCTCGATGAGATAGTCGACGCCATGCTGGTCGCGCGGGACAATCGTCGGTTCTGCCAGGTCCGGGCCGTCTAGCCCGGTCTTGCCATGAATGTATTCCGCCGTGAACAGCTTGTGCCGCATCGGTCGTTCGCATCCTACGTAGACCGGAATGTCGGGCCGACCGGCCAGTTCAAGGATCTTCAAGGCGTTCGTTGCGTTCTGGTGCACCTGGACGTTGCCAGCGACGGCAACAATGCCAAGGACATCGATCTCTCGCGGCGATCCTAACGCCAGCAGGATGGCGACAGCGTCGTCCTGACCCGGATCGGTGTCGATGATGATCTTGCGCGGCATGGCTGGTCCACTGTCTGGAAGGGGGCGATTCCTGCCGGCACTCTAGGGTGCGCTGGCCCCGTCGTCACCTTGGAACAAAAACCACGCGTTGCGGTTGTCGCTGATCGGAGGATCAATTGCCCACATCAGCGTCAAGATCGAATCGTGCTCGCCCCGCCGCCATGACGCGCTCGGACTTCGAGCGCGTGCTCAACAATTCTGCCCAGGTGGCACTGCTGATGGTCGGCGCGGTGGCCATCGTTGCCGTGCTCTCGATCGGCAAGGTGATCATTGCGCCGATCATGCTGGCCATTGTCGTCGGCATGATGTTCGGACCGCTGGCGGACATGCTTGAGCGTCGAGGGATCAGACCGGCCCTCTCCGCCGCCGTGGTCGTACTCGTGCTGCTGGCGCTCATTTCCGCGGCGGCCGCTTTGTTCATTGGCCCGCTGTCGGAATGGGTCAAGCGTGGTCCGGCACTATGGGAAAACCTGCAGTCCCAACTCAGCGGGCTGAAGCAGCCGCTCGCAGCACTCGGGGCGATCCAGGATCAGCTCAAGTCGGCTATGGGCGGCGACGCCGCGGTTACCGTTCAGGTCCAGGACGGCGGGCCTGTTACCGATATCGCGATGATGGCGCCCAATCTCCTGGCCGACATGATGCTGTTTCTGGCCGGTCTCTATTTCTTCCTTGCGACCCGCCACCATCTGCGGTTTTCAGTCTTGTCGCTGTTCTTTTCGCGGCGTCTTCGCTGGCGCGCCGCGCACGTCTTCCACGATGTCGAAACCAAGGTCAGCAAGTTCTTGCTGACGGCCACGCTGATCAATCTCGGCGTCGGCGTCGCCACGACCCTCGTGACCTTTGCCATCGGTCTGCCATCGCCGCTGCTCTGGGGGGCCCTGGCGTTCATCATGAATTTCATCCCCTATGTCGGGCAGGCCGTGATGTTCGCGATCCTGTTTGCCGTCGGCCTTGGCACACAAACGACCGCCGTCGGCATCATCTTGCCGGTGGTGGCTTATGCCGCAATCAACCTCGCCGCCGACCAAGTGATCTTCCCGCACCTGGTGGGCAAGGCGCTTACCCTCAACCCCTTCATCATCTTCGTGTCGATCGCCTTTTGGTTGTGGCTGTGGGGCCCCGTGGGCGGCTTCGTGGCTGTCCCATCACTTTTGGTGTTGCAATCGCTGATGATGAATATCTTCCCGTCGACCGCGAAGGTCCCGCAGCTGGTCCAGCGCAAGATCGAGGCCATGCAGGCCGCGGATGCTGCCGCGCTGGAGGCGTCCGCTGCGGAGGCCAAGGCCGTCGCCCTCGCCAAGGTCGAGGCCAAAGCCGAGGCGAAGGCCGAAGTGGAAGAGGCGAAGGCCGCCGCGCAGGACGCAAGAGCTGAGGCCCAGTTGGCGCAGGTCGAAGCACGCGAGGCGACCGCCAACGCGGCATTGGAGTCTCAGGCGGCTGCTCAGACTCCGGCGTCCGAGATTCTGGCGGCGGCGGCCGTTGTCCTTCCCAAGCCTCGACGTCGCCAGCGCAAACCCGCCATTCCCGCTCAGTCTTGACCCGCGGGCCTTCGCGCCGCATCTGTAGCTCCTGAACGGATGGAGCACGCATGGCGGCTGAAGCGATTTCCCAGGTCACGGAGGCCGCATCGAGCATCGATCTCATCCAGGTCGTGGCGCTTCTGGCCGCCGGTGTCGTCGCCGTGCCGATTTTCAAGCGGGCGGGGCTTGGCTCGGTACTCGGATATCTCGCTGCAGGGCTCGCCATCGGGCCGTTCGGCATCCGGCTGATCGCCGACCCCGAGGCGATTCTGCATGTCTCGGAACTGGGGATCGTGCTGTTCCTCTTCATCGTCGGCCTCGAGATGGAGCCCAGCCGTTTGTGGGCCTTGCGCAAGCAGATTTTTGGGCTCGGCATCGTCCAGGTCGTTCTCTGCGGTGCGCTGCTGACCGGTGTTGGAGTGCTGGCCGGGTTTTCGCCGGCGGTGGCATTCGTGGCGGGCCTGGGCTTTGTGCTAACTTCGACCGCAATCGTCATGCAGTTGCTGACCGAACGCGGTGACCTTGCGACGCCCGCGGGTCAGAAGATCGTCTCGATCCTGCTGCTCGAAGATCTGGCCATCGTGCCGCTGCTCGCCATCGTGGCACTGATCTCGCCACGGACCCTCGCGGACGCCGCCAGCGCCACCCCAGTCTGGCTCAGCATCGCCATCGCCATCGGCTGCGTCGCGGCGCTCAACCTGATCGGCCGCTGGGTACTCAACCCGTTCTTTCGCATCCTCGCAAATGCCCAAGCGCGCGAAGTCATGACGGCGGCGGCGCTGCTGGTGGTGCTTGGCGCGGCACTGCTGTTCCAGGTCGGCGGGCTGTCGATGGCGATGGGTTCGTTCCTCGCTGGCGTGCTGCTCTCGACCTCCACCTTCCGCCACCAGCTCGAAGCCGATATCGAACCGTTCCGCGGCATTCTGCTGGGCCTGTTTTTCCTTGCCGTCGGTATGTCGCTGGACCTCAATATCGTTGCCGCAAACTGGCAGATCATCGCGATCAGTGTCGTCGCCTACATGCTGGTCAAGGGCGGCGCGATCTTCGCTCTCGCCCGATTTCTCAAGTCCAGCGTGCCCGAAGCCCTCGAGCGCGCGTTGCTGATGGCGCAGGGCGGCGAATTTGCCTTCGTGCTGTTCACTACCGCTGCTGCCTCCGGAGTCATCACAGCCGACCAGCAAGCGATCTTTTCGGCGACTGTCATCATCTCGATGGTGCTGACACCGCTGAGCATCCAGGCGCTGCGGCTGATCCCCGCTCCATCGCAGTCGATGGAGGGGGTGGAGGCGCCCGATGGGCTGAGCGGTGATATCCTGATCATCGGTTTCGGCAGGTTCGGGCAGATCGCGAGTCAGGCGCTGCTAGCCAAGGGGCACAAGATCTCGACCATCGACACCGACACCGACATGATCCGGGCGGCCGGGCAGTTCGGCTTCAAGGTCTACTACGGTGATGGTACCCGGCTCGATATCCTGCGGGCAGCAGGCATCGACAAAGTGGATGTCGTGGTCATCGCCGTCGACAAGAAGGATGAGGCGGTCAAGATCGCCGAGCTGCTCCATGCCGAGTACCCATTGATCAAGGTGATGGCCCGCGCCTTCGATCGCGGCCACGCCATCGCGCTGCAGAAGGCCGGAGTCGATTTCCAGATCCGCGAACTGTTCGAATCGGCGCTGGCGTTGAGCAGCGAGACACTTCGGCTGCTCGGATCCACCGAGGAGGAAATCGCCGATCTGATCGACGGCGTGCGGCAGCGCGACCGCCAACGGTTCGCCGCACAACTCGTCGGAGGGCTGCAGGCCGGTCGCGATCTGCTGCTGTCGAACGCCGAGGAACAAGCCCGGGAAAGCGGCGCCGTCAGCGCTCCGTCCGAGCCGGTCATGCTCGACGAAGCCCCGGAAAACGCCTCGGGCTAGGTGCCGCAGTTTGGCCGCCGCGGGGCTTCCACCTTCATTCAATTGATGCAATGGTGCCGCAATCGAGGGGACCACATCGTCATGTTGATCGGATTGCGCTATGGTGCAAAAGCCTATCGTATTGGATGCCCCGACGCCGCAGAAGCGGACTCACACTGCTGAGGCCCTGCAGAGCGAAATCCTTGAAAAGCTTACCTATTCGGTCGGTAAGGACGCCATTGTCGCGCGTCCCTATGACTGGCTGAATGCCACCATTCTGGCGATCCGCGACCGCGTGATCGACCTGTGGATGGAGTCCAGCCGGGCAACGTGGCGAACGTCGGAAAAGCGCGTCTATTATCTCAGCCTCGAATTCCTCATCGGGCGGCTGATGCGCGACGCCATGAGCAATATCGGCATCATGGACGAGGTCCGGCAGGCGCTCAAGAACCTCAATGTCGATCTGGGCGATCTGATCAATCTCGAGCCCGACGCAGCGCTGGGCAATGGCGGCCTCGGCCGGCTTGCCGCCTGCTTCATGGATTCGATGGCGACCCTCAAAATCCCTGCCTATGGTTACGGCATCCGGTACGAGAACGGCATGTTCCGTCAGGAGATGAGCGAGGGCTGGCAGGTCGAACTGCCCGAGGACTGGCTGGCGCACGGCAATCCGTGGGAGTTTGAACGCCGGGAGTCGACCTACGAAATCGGCTTTGGCGGCCAGGTCGTTCCTGTGCAGGAACCTGGCGGCACGACGCGGCTCGAATGGCGTCCCGCCGAGCACTTCCTCGCTGTGGCGTTCGATACGCCGATCGTGGGGTGGCGCGGGGCGCGGGTGAACACGCTCAGACTATGGAGCGCGCAGCCGGTCGATCCGATCATGCTCGAGAAGTTCAACAACGGCGACCACATCGGAGCTCTCGAGGAGAGCTCGAAGGCCGAGGCGATCACCCGGGTGCTCTATCCCGCCGACTCGACCCCGTCGGGGCAGGAACTGCGACTCCGGCAGGAGTACTTCTTCTCGTCCGCGTCGCTGCAGGACATCGTTCGTCGCCACATGCAGCAATATGGCGATCTCGGCTCGCTCTCGAGCAAGGTCGCCATTCAGCTCAACGACACGCATCCGGCGATCTCGATCGCCGAGTTGATGCGCATCCTGCTCGACGTGCACGGCATGAAATGGGCCGCGGCCTGGACGCTGGTCAAGGGCACCTTCGGCTACACCAACCACACGCTGCTGCCGGAGGCGCTCGAAACCTGGCCGGTGTCGCTGCTCGAGCGCATGTTGCCGCGACAGATGCAGATCATCTATGCGATCAATGCGGAAGTGCTGACCGAAGCGCGGACCAAGGCGGGCTTCAACGATCAGCAGATCGCCAATGTGTCGTTGATCGACGAGGGCGGGGCGAGGCGCGTTCGCATGGGCCAGCTGGCGTTCGTCGGCAGCCACTCGGTGAACGGCGTTTCGGCGCTCCACACCGAACTGATGAAGAAGACGGTCTTCTCGGATCTCAACAAACTTTATCCCGATCGCATCAACAACAAGACGAACGGCGTCACGCCACGCCGCTGGCTGCTCGAATGCAACCCGGGCCTGACCAAGTTGATCAGCGAGCGGATCGGGCCGGAATTCCAGGACAATGTCGACCTCCTGGCCCAGCTTGATGCCCACGCCGACGACCCGCTGTTCCAGCAGCAGTTTGCCGCCGTCAAGCGCGCCAACAAGCTGCGGCTGGCCGAGATCATCAAGGACCGGTCGGGCTACACCGTGTCGCCCGACGCGCTGTTCGACGTGCACGTCAAGCGCATCCACGAATACAAGCGTCAGCTGCTCAACGTCATTGAAGCTGTGGCGCAATACTCGGCCATTCGGGCCCATCCCGAGAAGGAATGGGTGCCGCGGGTCAAGGTGTTTGCCGGCAAGGCGGCGCCCAGCTACTGGAACGCCAAGCTGATTATCAAGCTGATCAACGACGTTGGCCAGGTGGTCAACAACGACCCCTCGGTGCGCGAGTTGCTCAAGGTGGTCTTCATCCCCAACTACAATGTTTCCGCGGCAGAAATCATCATGCCGGCGGCCGACTTGTCGGAACAAATCTCGACGGCAGGACTTGAAGCCTCGGGAACCGGAAACATGAAGTTTGCAATGAACGGTGCGGTCACTATCGGCACGCTCGATGGTGCCAACATCGAAATGCTCGATGCCGTGGGCAAGGACAATATGGTGATCTTCGGCCTGACCGCGGAAGAGGTGCTGGCCAAGCGCAGCCGCAGCGAAGTGCCGCGTGCGGCGATCGATGCCTCACCGGAGTTGCGCTCAGCGCTCGAGATGATTTCGTCGGGCGTGTTCTCGCCTGACGATCCGAACCGCTATCGCGACCTTATTGGCGGCCTCTATGATCATGACTGGTTCATGGTGGCGCGCGATTTCGACTCTTATGCCACTGCGCAGCGGCAGGTGGACAGCGTTTGGCAAGACAGCCGGAAATGGTATTCTATGGCGATCCGTAACACTGCGCATATGAGTTGGTTTTCGTCCGACAGAACGATCCGTCAATATGCCGAAGAGATCTGGGGTGTGCCGGTCGGGCAGGGGTAATGAGTGTTCCGGTGGAGAAGTGGCAGGCTGATGCGTTAGAGGTCGAGGCGGTCGTCACCGGCCAGCATTCCGACCCGTTTTCACTGCTCGGTTTGCAGCAGGTGGATGGGGTCTGGGTGCTTCGGACGTTCATCCCGCATGCCGAAACCGTCTCCGCCTTCACCCGCGACGGCGAGCCCCTTGGCTCCCTCGTCCGTCGGGACGGTCGGGGCTTCTTCGAGGGCCGGGTCGAGTTGGCACAGCGGCAGCCGATTCATTATCGGGCGAGCAATGCAGGGGGCGAATGGGATGTCTACGACCCCTACAGTTTTGGCCCCGTGCTCGGGCCGATGGACGACTACTACATTGCCGAAGGCACGCATCTGAGGCTATTCGACAAGCTGGGCGCCCACGCCCTTGAGTTTGAGGGGGTGCCGGGCGTTCACTTCGCCGTCTGGGCGCCCAATGCCAGCCGGGTTTCGGTCGTCGGGCCGTTCAACGACTGGGATGGCCGCCGCCATCCGATGCGCAACCGCCGCGAGACCGGCGTCTGGGAGGTGTTCGCGCCCAATGTCGGGCCGGGCACCACCTACAAGTTCGAGATCGTCGCGCAGGACGGGACGCTCCTGCCGCTCAAGGCTGACCCTTATGCGCGCCAGTCGGAGCTGCGACCCAAGACGGCGTCTGTCGTCGCCGATCCGTCGCCGTTCGACTGGAGCGACACCAAGTATCTCGAACAGCGCTCCAAGAAGGACTGGCGGCGAACGCCGGTGTCCATTTACGAGGTGCATCTCGGCTCCTGGCGCAAGCGCGCCGACGGCAGCTTCATGAGCTACGACCAGTTCTCGGAGCAGCTCATTCCCTACGTCAAGGACATGGGCTTCACTCATATCGAGCTGCTGCCGATCTCCGAGCACCCCTACGATCCGAGCTGGGGCTACCAGCCGACCGGCCTTTATTCGCCGACGGCGCGGTTCGGCGACCCGAAGGGCTTCAAGCGCTTCATCGACGCCGCCCATAAGGCCGGCATCGGCATCATCCTCGACTGGGTCCCGGCGCACTTTCCCACTGACGAGCACGGGCTCGCGCGCTTCGATGGAACAGCACTCTACGAGCATGCCGACCCGCGGCAGGGGTTCCACCCGGACTGGAACACTGCGATCTTCAATTTCGGGCGCAAGGAGGTTTCGGCCTTCCTCACCAACAATGCGCTCTACTGGTTTGAGGAATTCCACGTCGACGGTCTGCGGGTCGATGCCGTGGCGTCGATGCTCTACCTCGACTACTCGCGCCAGCCGGGCGAATGGGTGCCCAACCAGTTTGGTGGCAACCACAATCTCGAAGCCGTGGCGTTCCTCCAGCGCGTCAATGCCGAAGTTTATCGCCGGCATCCCGGTGCGCTGATGATCGCCGAGGAGTCAACGAGCTGGAGCGGCGTTTCAGCGCCAACCTTCAGCGGCGGCCTCGGGTTCGGCTTCAAGTGGAACATGGGATTCATGAACGACACGTTGCGCTACATGTCGCGCAACCCCATTCATCGCCGTTACCACCACAACGACATGACGTTCGCGGCGCTCTATGCGTTTACCGAGAACTTCGTGCTGCCGCTCAGCCACGACGAGGTGGTGCACGGCAAGCTGTCGCTGATCAACAAGATGAGCGGCGACGACTGGCAGCAGTTCGCGTCG
>JANXSI010000692.1 GCA_025352765.1 Devosia sp.
TTTCGAGCAGCGGCGTCAGTTCGGCCTCGCGGCCATGGAAGATGAACTGGATGTTGCGGCGCTCCCGCAGCGCCAGCGAGGCTCCGTGAATCGCCACCTCCGGGCCGATATCGCCGCCCATGGCGTCGACCGAAATGCGAATGGAATCTGCCATTTGTTCCGTAATACTGGGCCGCCTGGGAGCGGCAACGCACCTTAATCAAACGCCTTATGCGCGCAAGGTGGCGGGTTGGGACTATTCTTTGTCGGTCTTGAGCGCCCTTAGTGCGGCAAAGGGATGAACGTCGGCCCCTTCGGGCTTCAATCCGAGGACTTCGAGGCTCTCGCCCTCGCCGCGCGGATAGAGGTCAATCGCCAGAACCAGGGTTTCGACGATCAGATCGCTCAGGTCGGCTTCGTTGCCGTCGAAATGGTCGGGAATGTCCTCTCCGTCGAGATCGACGAAGACTTCGGCATGGGCGGCTGCGGCAAAGGGCTTTTCGCCGCCAGGAAGGAACACCCGGTCGATGGGCTCGGCAATCGACTGGCCGATGGGCTCGAGCGTCACCACCGAGGGCTGGGTAACTGCGGCCGTCAGCTGGCCGGTGACCCGGATGCCGCCGCGAAAGCGCACGGCATGGAGTTTGACCTCGAGGTCGTCGATAGCGCTGACCCCGACCACCTTGGCGATCGCCTCACGCTCTTCGGCCGACGGGGTGACGTGGACGTCCCTGCCCGTCACCGGCATCGAGTCGAGGCGGATGCTGGCGCCAAGCAGCTGCAGGCGATCGGGTGCGGCGGTCATGCGGCGGCGCCCGAGGAAAAGGTCAGTGCCGCGGTGGGCTGGGCGGCCAGCCGGGCCGATTCATCGAGCAGGTAGGCGGCCAGCATGGCGGCACCTGCGTTGGCGCTGCCGTAGACGTTCTTGACCAGCACGGCCTCGACTTCAGCGGCGTCGCCTGACTGGAGCGCGACGTCGAGCACTTCGGTCAGGCCGTAGAACATCTTGCCCATCTGTTCGATGCGGCGCGGCACGCCCATGTCGGTGATGCCCAGTTCGCGCAGCGAGCGGTCCATGTCCTTGAAGAACAGGTCGACCAGCGCCTGGACGAACGGCCGCGCGACCGAGTCGCCTTTGAGGCGGCGCAGCAGCAGACCGAGGTGCAGCGAAATCATGTCGAAGCGGCCGGTGACCGTGTCGGGAACGCCCCACTCGGCATAGAACTTCTCCTGCCGGGATTGCGCCACAATGGAGCGATAAGCGTCAAAAGCGGCATCGGTGGCGGGCGATTTGCGGAAAAGATTGAAAATCATGGGCCTGGCTCGGTGTGCTCAACGGTTGGGAGCAGGACTCGCGAGCTTGCCAGCCGGCGTCATTCGTCGCTAAACAGTCGGCGCTCCACCGCGAGCCCCGGGTCTTAATCGAGACAGATCGTGAAAGTCAAATCCATGCCGCAGCTGAAGCTTACTCCTCTCGCTCTCTCGCTGGTGGCGGTCGCCCTCCTCGGGGTCACGCTGGCGGGCTGCAGCATGGGCAGCGGGCTGGCCCTGTCGACCAGCAAGGTGCAGGGTTACGCGATCTCGGAGGATGCCATGGCGCAGGTCCGCAACGGGCAGAGCCAGGACCTCGTGGTCGCTGTGCTCGGCTCGCCGCAGACCGTGAACGCCTTCAACGAGGGCACCGCGTGGTACTATGTCGAGACCAAGGTGAACCAGACGGCCTTCGGCATGACCTCAGTGCAGTCGCGCACGGTGCTGGCGGTCTACTTCGACAAGAACAAGCGCGTCGCCGACAAGGCCGTCTACAGCGCCAAGGACGGCAAGGTATTCACCATCGAGGGCCGCAAGACCCCGTCTTACGGCGAAGACAAGAACTTCATCCAGTCGCTGATCTCGTCGATCTAGGTTCGAATGATGTGAGAACGGCCCTCCTCGCGGACGGGCCGTTCAGTTCGCCGGCTGCGTTCAGCTCGCAGGCGTCGGAGCGATCTGCTTGGCGATGGTGTCGAGTACGCCATGAACGAGCCCAGGCGCGTCGTCGGCATAGAAGGCCTTGGCAATATCGACATATTCGCTGATCACCACGCCCGGCGGGATGTCGCGGCGGCGGAGCAGCTCGAACGCGGCGGCCCGCAGGATGGCACGCAAGGTGGCGTCAATGCGCCCCACTGGCCAGTCGCTGGTCAGCGCCTTGTCGATGGTGGGATCTATGTCGAGCTGGCTCTTGATGACGCCAGCAACGATCTGGCGGAAGAAATCAGCATCGGCGGGCAGATATTGTTCGCCTTCAACCTCGCGGCCGAGCATGTGAGCCGAGAACTGGCTCAGCGTGTCCTCGAGGGACTGACGCCCAACATCCATCTGGTACAGGGCCTGCACGGCAGCAAGCCGCGCGGCGCCGCGCTGATTGGCGGGGCGCGGGGAACCGGCGCTGTCAGGTACGGGAGCGGGCATAAAACTCAGACGCGTTCGAGGGTGCGCACCTTATCTTCGCCCAGCACGCGCCGGTCAACCTCCGAAAACCGCGCTGCAGCGATGCGGTCGGCAAATCCGCCCAGCAGCGCCGCAGGCACGCCTTTGCGGCCGATCTCGACGCCGGTTTCGACAAGATGAATGCGATCGACCAGTTCGCCGGCGATGAACGACTCGGCGAGCCGGGCGCCGGCTTCGACAAACAGCCGGCTGATGCCGCGGGCGGCCAGCAGGTCGAGAACGGCCCGCAGGTCGGGATGGCCGCGGCGCTCGGCCAACGCGACGACCTCGATGCCGGGCCGGAGGGTCAGCGGCCGGGCGTCGGTGGTGACCACCAGAATGGGGACGCCCGAAACGGCGGCGAACAGGTCGCGCGACATGTCGAGATCGCGCGCGCCGGCGAGGACGACGCGCAGCGCTCCCCGTCCCTCAAGGCCCTCGAGGTGAACGCGCAGATCATTGTCCTCGATCTCGGCGCGGGCGGCGCCCGACATCACGGCATCGGCGGCGGCCCGCTCGCGTTCGACGAACCGCAGGGCCTCGACGCCGATCGGCACCGGCTGGCCGGGGCGGTTGTAGCCGACCATGCCGTCGGCACTGAGTGCGATCTTCATGGTGACGAACGGACGTGCCCTGGTCACCCGGTTGGCGTAGCCCTCGCCGAGCCTGAGCGACGGCTCGTGGGGCAGGAAGACTGCTTCGATGCCGGCGTCGGCCAAGTCGCGCAGCCCTTGGCGGGCGTGCTCGCGATCCGGATCAAGCGCCCCGACGACGACGCGGGCGATGCCCGCTTCGATGATCGTGCCGGTGACAGGGGCGAGCGCCGTGTAGTGGGCGGCGGGCTCGAGCGTCACATAGAGGGTGCGGCCATGGGTCAGGCCCTTGGCCTCGAGCAGCGCGAGCGGTTCGGCCTGGGAGAGCCCGCGGGGCGGGGTGACCGCCCGGCCGAGCATCAACTGCCGCTGCGGATCGACGACGATGGCGCCCACCGTCGGGCCCTTGCCGCCCGAGCCGAGCGACTGGGTCGCGAGGCGTGCCGCGGCATCGAGCCAGCGCCGGTCGATGGACTCGGACTCGATCAATCGTCGTCTTCGCCCAGCGTCGGGATTTCCCCGTCGCGGAGTTCACTGAGGAACGAGCGGAAATCGTCGGCGGCCGAGAAGTTCTTGTAGACCGAGGCGAAGCGCACGAACGCCACGTCATCGAGGTTCTTGAGGCCCTCCATGACGAACTCGCCGATCTGGTCGGAGGTGATTTCGACCTCCCCCAAGCTCTCGAGCTGGCGGACGACGCCCGAGATCAGCCGGTCCACCCGCTCGGGCTCGACAGCGCGCTTGCGGAGCGCGGTGTTGACCGAGCGGGCCAGCTTGTCGCGATCGAATGGAACCTTGCGGCCGGACTTCTTGATGACCGTGAGTTCGCGCAACTGCACGCGCTCGAAGGTGGTGAAGCGCCCGCCGCAGGACGGACAGATGCGGCGGCGGCGGATGGCACTCGAGTCCTCGGTAGGACGGCTGTCCTTGACCTGCGTGTCGTCATTTCCGCAATAG
>JANXSI010000748.1 GCA_025352765.1 Devosia sp.
CCGAGCTGGTTCGAGGTGCCGATGAACAGCGAGTTGATGGCGTTGACCCGGCCGCGCATCGCATCGGGGGTCAGCAGCTGGACCAGCGAGGTCCGCACCACCACGCTGATGGTGTCCGCGGCCCCCAGCGTCAGCAGCATGGCGATCGAGAGGACAATATTGCTCGAGAAGGCAAGGACGATGGTCGCGGCCCCAAAGAGCGCGACCGCGACCAGCATGGTCTTGCCCACGTTGCGGGTCAGCGGAAAGCGCGCGAGCACCAGCGACATGCTGACGGCCCCGATCGCCGGCGCGGTCCTCAGCAGCCCGAGCCCGATCGGTCCGGCATTGAGGATGTCGCGGGCAAAGACCGGCAGCAGCGCCGTGGCGCCGCCCAGCAGCACGGCGAACAGATCGAGCGAAATGGTCCCCAGCATCACCGGCTTGCTGCGGATGAAGGCAGCGCCCGCGAACACTGATCGCAGCGTCACCGGTTAGCGCCTGGGCAGCGGCGCAAGCCGCGGAATCGAGGTCACCGCGAAGCTGGCAAAGAGGAACATCGTCGCCGAGACGACGAACGGCATCACCGGATGGACGCCATAGAGCAGACCCGACAGGGCCGGGCCGACGATCATCGCCGTCTGCATCACCGAGGTCGAATTGGCGATCGCCTGTGGCAGCGAGACCGCCGGAACGATCCCCGGCAGCAGGGCGGCCATGGTCGGCCGCTCGAACGCCTGCGTGGCGCCGAGGATCGCCACGGCCGAAAAGATGCCGGCAAGCCCCAGCCAGCCCTGCCAGACGCCGAGCGCGATCACCGTCAGCGTCACCGCCTCGACGGCCTGGCAGATGAGCCCAATGCGGCGGCGGTCGAAGGCGTCGGCGACATGGCCGACCACGAAGGTGAGAACGACCATGGGCAGGAACTGGCAAAGCCCGATGAGGCCGAGGTCGAATGGGTTGCGGGTCTGGTCGTAGACCAGCCAGCCGATGGCGACGCCCGTGCCCTGGAAGGCCATCGAGGAGAGGGCGCGCGAGGCAAGAAAGGACAGGAACGGGCGATGCGCCAGAAGGCGCGTCGGCGGCGGCGGGATCGGGTCGGGCAAGTCGGGGCTCGGGCAACGGGCGGCGGGGATGCCGTCCTGCGGACGGCCGAGGTTCCTTACGCCGGTGCAGACCGTCTCGCCAGCCCGACCGTCGCTCATGGCCGCTGATCCGCCGCGCCGCTTCGGCCGTAGTGCAAGCCACCCGCCGGAATGCTGCGATGACCGATCTGCTGTTTGCCAATCTGCCGCTAGGTGACCTTGCCCTGGCGTTTGCCCTCTGCCTCATCGTCTCGTCGCTCGGCTTTCGTCGCACCGACTGGTTCATCAGCCTTGGCTACGGTTTTTCGATCGCCGCCCAGGCGCTGGTCTTTCCGCTGCTGCATGTGCCGGTGCTGTCGGCGTGGAGCGTCGCGCAGGCACTGTTGCTCCTCGCCTATGGCCTCCGTCTCGGCCTCTATCTGATGGCCCGCGAGCGCAGCCCGTCCTTTGCCCGCGAACTGGCAGCGTCGAAGGAACGGAGCCTCCACATCAAGGGGGCGGTCAAGGTCGCGATCTGGGTGTCGGTTGCAGCGCTCTATGTGGCGATGTTCGCGCCGGCACTGCTGACCCTGACCGCCGGGCCGGCCGCCGCTGCGTCACCGGCGCTGCCGCTGGGTGTTCTGGTCATGGTCCTCGGGCTCGGGCTCGAAGCGGCCGCCGACTGGCAGAAGGCCCGCTTCAAGGCGCTCAACCCATCGCGCTTCGTCGACACGGGTCTCTTCGCCATTGTCCGCTGCCCGAACTATTTCGGCGAAATGCTGTTCTGGCTCGGCGCGTTCGTGTCGGGCATCGCCGCTTACCGGAGCCTCGCCGACTGGCTGATTGCCGGCATTGGTCTCGTCTGCATCGAGCTGATCATGCTGGGCTCGGCCCGGCGGCTCGAACTCAAGCAGGCCGAGCGCTACGGCGCGGACGCGATCTATCAGGCCTATGTCCGGGCGACCCCGGTGCTGTTTCCGCTGCTGCCGATCTATTCGCTGCGCGGGCTGAAAATCTACTTGGGATAACCGCGCGGGCCCAGCGCCCGGACCCGCGCGTCGCCACGGTGCGGCCGGCGTCAGCCGATTGCCTTGGCAAGGTCCTTGTACTCTTCGCTGCTCTCGCCGCTGATCGCCTTGATTTTCGCGAGGTTCGCCTTGGCCTTGTCCGTCTGGCCCAGCTTGATGAACAGCACGCCCTGGTATTCGAGCGCCCCGGTATGCTTGGGGTCGAGCTTCAGCGCCTTGGCATAGGCCTTGCCGGCCAGGTCGTAATTGCCGGCATTGCGATACGAATAACCCAGGAGGTTGAAGCCGTCGGCGCTCGTGGGATGGGCGGCAACGAACGCCTTCAGATCGGTGATCGCCTTGGTCCAGTTCTTGGCCGAGATGTCGGCGCGGGCGTCCGCCAGGGTCGGCCCGGCCGGTTTGGCGGGCTTGGCCGAACTGGTGGTGGTCGGGGCCGAGGTGTCGCCGCCGCCGGTGTCGATGGCCAGGACCGGCGCCGCCGACAGCGTGAAGGCCAAAAGTGCTGCCCCGGCGAGCCGGGTCGTAATCGGGTATGTCATCGCTGCTCTCCTTGGCCGTTTGCGTCGGCCACCAGCAACAACGTCGGTGATCGCCGGTTAATCCGGCCGCCGGTTCACGTGCGCGGGAGCGACGGCGGGCGGCAGGCGCTCACCGGGAGCTGCTCAGCTCAGGATCTTCTTGAACAGCACCGCAAGGCCCCCAGCGAGGACGCCCAGCAGAATGCCGATGCCGCCCATGACGAGGCCCGCAGTGGTCGAGTCCTTGATCGAAAAGCCCGGGGCGGAAATTTCGGGGGTATGGGCCTCCCAGCCGAAATTGGGGAGCTTGGCCTCGGCCACGCGCGTGCTGTCGGTGCCGGCGCCCGGGCCACCGGCCGATCCGCCGCCGCCACCCGGGTTCGACCCCGATCCGCCACCGGCACTGCCGCCGCCCGGCCCGCTGCCAGCGCCCGGTCCGCCACCCGCGGCCGCGACGGGCAGGGCTGCTGCTGTGCCGCTATTGCCGCCCGGCCCTGCGGCGCCGCCCTGTGAGAGCGCTGCCACGGGCTGGCCGTCGGCGCCGAGAATGGCCGGCAGGGTGCCGCTGCCGGCAACCGTGAGGTCCGATTGTGGATCAACGTTGGCCGTCTGCCCGACGGTGACCGTGGTGCTGTGCTGCGACGCCTTGGAGACGACGGCAACGAAGCCGCGCGACACCGTGACCGAGCCGCCGGTCGGCGCGGCCGTGACGACAAAATGCGTGCCCTTGACGACTGCCGCGAGGTACGGCGTTTCGACCGAGAAATGCTGGACGTTGCGGATTTCCGCATCGACCTCGACGCTGCCCGAGGATTGTTCGACA
>JANXSI010000107.1 GCA_025352765.1 Devosia sp.
GTCTCGGCCTTCATCTCGCGCCGAGTGGAATCTGCCGCTGCGGCATAGGAGCCGCGCGGAGGCTTGGCTTGCGGCCCGGCGAGGGCCCGGATATACGCGGGCGCATGCCAAAAATCACCATCATCGAAGCCGACGGAAAGACCTACGAGACCGAGGCAGAACTCGGCTCGACCGTCATGGAAACCGCCATCCTCAACGGGGTGCCGGGAATCATTGCCGAATGCGGCGGTGCCTGTACCTGCGCGACCTGCCATGCCTATGTCGACGAGGCGTGGACGGACGTGGTGGGGCCGCCCTCGATGATGGAGGAGGACATGCTGGACTTCGCCTTCGAGGTGAAGCCCAACAGCCGCCTCAGCTGCCAGATCAAGGTGAAGCCGGAACTGGACGGCCTCATCATGCGCGTGCCGTCCCGGCAGGGTTAGCTTTCCACGGCGGGGCGCCGGCGCGGAACGCTTTGGCGAGCCCAGGCCCGCCAGCGAAAAATAAAAGCTATTGGATTTCAATAGCTTGTCCAAACTGCCGAATTTCGACTATGGGAGCCCCTTGAAAGGCCGCGCATGGGTGAACTGAACACATTCCCCGTCAGCTACAAGGTCAAGGGTCAGCGCATCGTCATCATCGGCGGTGGAGAAGAAGCCCTCAACAAAGCCCGGTTGGTTGTTAAGACGACTGCTTCAGTCGTCATTGTGGCGCGCGAATTCACGGCAAATTTCGACGGAATGGACGTCGAGAAACGCCAAGGTATGGCCCTGGCTGACGCAATGCATGGCGCAGCACTGGTGTTCGTTGCCGAAACCGGTCCGGACGCCGATGCGGCCAAGCTCGAAGCGCGGCGACGTGGCATTCCCCTCAACGTGGTCGACGTTCCCGATGAGTGCGACTTCTACGTGCCCTCGATCATCGATCGGGCACCGCTGACGGTGGCGATCGCGTCGGAGGGTGATGCGCCGGTGCTGGCGCGGCTGGTCCGGGCGCGGATCGAGGCGATGCTGTCGCCGGAGCTGGGGCCGCTGGCGAGGCTCGCCGGCTCGATGCGCGAACGCGTGGCAAGACTGCTGAACAAGACACAGGCCCGCCGGTTCTACGAGGACCTGGTCAGCGGCACCGGGGCAGACGCCGAGGCACTGCTCGAGGCGCATGCGGTCGACCAGGCGGGTGTCGTCTGGCTGATCGGGGCAGGGCCGGGCTCGGCGGACCTGCTGACGCTCAGGGCACAGCGCCTGTTGCAGGCCGCCGATGTCATTGTCCATGACCAACTGGTGCCCGACGAAGTAATCGAGATGGGCCGGCGCGATGCCGAGCGGATTTCGGTGGGGAAGAAGAAGGGGCACCATTCCTTCACCCAGGCGCAGATCAATGCGCTGCTGGTTCGGCTGGGAAACGAGGGCAAGCGCGTGGCGCGGCTCAAGAGCGGCGATCCAATGGTGTTCGGACGCGCCGGCGAGGAGCTGGCGGCGCTGCGGGCTGCGGGGATCGCCTACCAGATCGTCCCGGGGGTGAGCGCAGCGCTCGCCGCAGCCGCCGACACGGCGACGCCGGTGACCTTGCGCAATGTGTCCACCGGGCTGGTGTTCGCGACGGCGCATGGCGCCGAGAGCGAAGAGCTCGACCACTGGGCGGCGCTGGCGGGCACCGGCATTACCCTTGCGCTCTACATGGGCAAGACCATCGCGGCCGAAACGGCGCGCCACCTGCTGCAGCGGGGGATGAGTGTGACGCTGCCCGTCGGGATCGTGGTCGGGGCAGGGCGGCGCGACCGCTCGTTCCATCGCGGGACGCTCGGCGAGATGGCAGTGGACGGATTCGAGATGGCCGACGGCCCGGCGGTGATCTTCATCGGCGAAGCCGTGGCCTATGGCGACTGGGCGGATGCGGCGGCCATCGCCGCCAACCAATTCAAGGTAGCGTGATGGACATCCTCACCGGCAACGAAGTGATGAGCGGCGCGACGGTCTATCTCGACCGCGGCGGCAACTGGGTCGAAGATTTGCAGGCGGCGCGCGTCTTTCTCAAGGAAGAAGCCGAGGCCCGCGACGCGGCGATTGCCGCGACCAAGAAGACCATGCGGATCAACTCTCTCGAGATCGAAACGGTGACGCTCAAGGACGGGGTGATCCACCCCGACCGTATCCGCGAGCAGATCCGCGCCGGCGGCCCGACGGCCCCGCGCTTCGATCGCCAGCACCTCGATAAGGACGGCCATGTATCGATATGACGAGTTCGACGCGGCGTTCGTGCGCGAACGGACGGCGCAGTTCGCCGACCAGGTGAGCCGCCGGCTCTCGGGCGAGATCAACGAGGACCAGTTCCGGCCGCTCAGGCTGATGAACGGTCTCTACCTGCAGCTCCATGCCTATATGCTGCGCGTCGCCGTTCCCTATGGGACGCTGGCCTCGAAGCAGCTGAGGACGCTGGCGCACATCGCGCGCAAGTACGACCGCGGCTACGGCCACTTCACGACGCGGCAGAACATCCAGTTCAACTGGCCGAAACTGCGCGACATCCCCGAGATCCTGGCCGACCTCGCGGCGGTCGAGATGCATGCTATCCAGACCTCGGGCAACTGCATCCGCAACATCACCACCGACCAGTTCGCGGGCGCGGCCGATGACGAGCTCATCGACCCGCGGCCGGTGGCGGAGATTTTGCGGCAGTGGTCGAGCCTTCACCCCGAATTCTCGTACCTGCCGCGCAAGTTCAAGATCGCCATGAGCGGCGGGCCGAACGATCGCGCAGCGATCCGCTTCCACGATATCGGGCTGCAGGCGGTTACTGGCCCTGACGGCGAGATCGGCTGGGAGGTCTGGGTCGGTGGCGGCCTCGGCCGCACGCCGATGGTCGCCAAGCAGATCAAACCGTTCGTCCCCAATGTGGACCTGCTCGCCTACCTCGAGAGCATTTTGCGGGTCTACAATCGCTACGGCCGCCGGGACAACAAGTACAAGGCGCGCATCAAGATCCTCGTGCACGAGACCGGGATCGACACCATCCGTTCCGAGGTCGAGGAAGAGTTCGCGCACGTCAAGGGCGGGGTGCTGACGCTGCCGCAGACCGAGCTCGATCGCATCTCGGCGTATTTCGCGCCGCCCGATTTCGAGCGGGCCAATGCCACGCACGTCGACATCGCCCGCGAAAAGATCATCGATCCGGCCTATGGCGAATGGCTCG
>JANXSI010000048.1 GCA_025352765.1 Devosia sp.
CCTGCGCATCAGCCGCGCCGATCGGCGCGCGACGCCCGAGGAACTTGCCTACATGCAGACGCTCGGGCAGGTGTCCGAAACCATCACGTCCAATTCGCGCGGCGACGCGATCGACGACAGCGGCAACACCGTCTTCCTCGATATCTATGCGGTCGACGACGCCTATCCGATCCTCGGCCAGGTGGTGAGCCCGCAACTTCCCGACGGCCACAAGCCGTCCGAACTGCTGGCGCAGAAGGACGGCGTCTTCGGCGCCATCGTCGATCCCGTGATCCTCGACCGGCTGGGCACCAAGCTTGGCGGCCACTTCAAGGTCAACAGCACCGAATTCGAAATCCGGGGACTCCTCGGCTCGTTGCCCGACGGCGCGCTGCGCGGCTTCCACCTCGGCCAGACCGTGGTGATGTCGATCGACGGCCAGCAGGCCAATCCGAACACCCGGCCGCCGCTTCCGGGGCTGCTGACCCAGTATGCCTACAAGGTCAAGCTCGCCGAGGGCGACTACAAGACCGTCCAGCCGCTGGTCGTGGCGCACTTCGCGTCGGACCCGTCGTGGAAGGTGGAATCGCCCTATGACGCCGCCGGCACGCTGTCGCGCTTCTATGACCTGTTCATCCGCTTCCTGCTGATCGTCGGCCTCAGTTCGCTCCTCGTCGGGGGCATCGGCATTTCCAACGCCGTCAGCGCCTATATCGGCGAACGCCAGCGCTCGATCGCGACCCTGAGGAGCCTCGGCGCCACCGGTCCGCGCATCCTCGTCCACTTCTTCACCCAGATCGGGCTGCTCTCTTTGGTGGGCATCGCCATCGGCCTCGTGTTCGGGGCGCTGCTGACCGCTGCCGCCCTGCCGATCCTCGGGCGGATCCTTGCGGTCAATCTGCCGCCGACGGTGGATTTCCCGTCGCTGGCCACGGCGCTCGGCTTCGGCATCCTCGCTGCGTTCGCCTTCTCGTTCCTGCCGCTCGTCCAGGCGCGCAAGATGAAGCCGGCGATGCTGTTCCGCACCGTCGGCACCAGCGTCCAGAACCTCAAGGCGCGCGACTATGTCGAGCCGGCGGTGTTCCTGCCGCTGCTGCTCGCGGGCGCAGCGATCTTCGGGCTCGCGGTGTGGACGACGCACGATTTCCAGCTGGTGCTCTGGTACGCCGTCGGCGTCATCGGCGCCTTCATCGTGCTCAGGCTTGCCGGCATGGGTCTGCAGGCGGCGCTGCGCGCGCTGCCGCCGTTCCCGAACGCACTCTGGCGCAACGCCTTCCGTGGCATTTCGCGGCCGGGCTCGCCCGCGCCGGTCGTGATCATGTCACTCGGGCTTGGCCTCGCGATGCTGCTGGTCATCATCATTCTCAGCGACAATCTGCGCAGCCAGCTCACAGGACAGGTGATGAAGGACGCCCCGACCTTCGTTGCGACCGACCTCTTCGACGACGAGATCGCCGATCTCCAGACCTTCCTCGATGGCACCGGCATGCTGAAACAATTCCAGCACTCGCCGATGATCCGCGCCGCCGTCACCAAGGTGAACGGCGTGGCTTCCGCCGACTTGCGCGGCCGCAAGGACATTTCGGGCGAGACCGCCTACATGCTGACCGGCGAAATCCTGATGACTTGGCGGCCGGACCTGCCCAAGGAATCGACGGTCACGGCCGGCAGCTGGTGGCCCGACAATTATGACGGCCCGCCGCTGGTGTCGCTCCGCACCAAGGACGCGGCTGACCTCCATCTCAAGGTCGGCGACACCATCGAGCTGACGCTGTTCGGCGAATCCTTCGATGCCAAGGTCGCGAACCTCCGCGACTTCCAGTTCCAGAACGGGCTCAACTTCCTCGTCACCGCCTCGCCCGGCACGTTCGATGCCTTCCCGGGCACCAACCTTGCGACCATCAAGGCCGCCGAGGGCAAGGAGAAGGATCTCGAGCGCGCCCTGGCGCGGCAATATCCGGACCTGACGTTCCTGCCGGTCGGCGATGCGCTCAATCAGGCGGCGGGGATTCTCGGCCAGCTGTCGACGGCGGTGAACATCGTCGGCGCGCTCGCCGTGATCAACGGCCTCCTGGTGCTCGCCGGGACCATGGCGGCGGGTCGCAAGCAGCGCGAATCGGACGCCGTGGTGAACAAGGTGCTGGGCTCGACCAGGACCGACGTGGTGCGGGTGTTCGCGCTCGAATACGCTCTGCTGGGCGCGTTCTCGGCGCTGCTGGCAACGGCGGTCGGCATTGCCGGGGCGTTCCTGATCATCGCCAAGGCCGGCGTCGACGTCGGTTTCGCCGTCGATCCCGTGCTGGTGCTGGGCGTGCTGATCGGCTCGGTGACGCTAACCATCCTCACCGGTGCGCTGACCACCTGGAGTGCGCTCAGCATCAAGCCTGCGCAGTATCTGCGGGCGCTGGGTTAGGGCTCGTCAGGTCGACAACGGAAGAACGAAAAAGGGCCCGCGAGGGCCCTTTTGATTTCTGTGCTGCGGCCGTCAGTTCTTGTTGGCCGCCAGGAACTTTTCCAGCCAGTGGATGTCGTAGTTGCCCGCGATGATGTCGGGCTCCTTGATCAGGCGCTGGAACAGCGGCAGCGTGGTCTTGATGCCGTCGACGACGAACTCGTCGACCGCGCGGCGGAGGCGCATCAGGCATTCTTCGCGGGTGCGGCCGTAAACGATCAGCTTGCCGATCAGCGAGTCGTAATAGGGCGGGATCGTGTAGCCCTGATAGACCGCTGAATCGACGCGCACGCCGACGCCGCCCGCCGGGTGGTAGAACTTGATCGTGCCAGGGGAGGGCGCAAAGGTCTGCGGGTCTTCCGCATTGATGCGCACTTCGATGGCGTGGCCGGTGAAGGTGATCTGGTCCTGCTTGAGGCTCAGCACTTCGCCCGAGGCGACGCGGATCTGCTCGTAGACGAGGTCGA
Organism: Devosia sp.; assembly: GCA_025352765.1. Lineage (GTDB taxonomy): Bacteria > Pseudomonadota > Alphaproteobacteria > Rhizobiales > Devosiaceae > Devosia_A. The sequence continues at coordinate 2,899 of JANXSI010000048.1, forward strand.
CGCCGGTGACGCGTTCGGTGACCGGGTGCTCGACCTGGAGCCGGGTGTTCATTTCGATGAAATAGAACTCGCCGTTCTCGTAGAGGAACTCGATCGTCCCGGCGCCCGAGTATTTGAGCTTCCGCATGGCGGCGGCGCAGATCTCGCCGATCTTTTCGCGCTGGTCGGCCGGAACCGACGGGGCAGTGGCTTCTTCCCAGACCTTCTGGTGGCGCCGCTGCAGCGAGCAGTCGCGGGTGCCGAGGTGCACCGCATTGCCCTGACCGTCGCCCATCACCTGGATTTCGATGTGGCGCGGCTTCTGCAGGTACTTTTCGATATAGACGCTGTCGTTGCCGAACGCGGCCTTGGCTTCGGTGCGCGCCGTCGAGATGGCGATCGCCATTTCCTCGTCGTTGGTCGCGACCTTCATGCCGCGTCCGCCACCGCCGGCCGTCGCCTTGACGATCACCGGGTAGCCGATCTTCTTGGCCACGGCCTGGGCTTCCGCCGGGGTCGTGACTTCGCCCTCGGAGCCGGGGACCACCGGAATGCCGAGCTCGACGGCGGTCTTTTTGGCCGTGATCTTGTCGCCCATGATCTCGATGTGGTGCGACGAGGGGCCGATGAAGGTGATCTTGTGCTCGCTGAGAATGCGGGCAAAGCGGGCGTTTTCGCTCAGAAACCCGTAGCCGGGATGCACGGCATCGGCGCCGGTGATCTCGCAGGCCGCCATTAGCGACGGAATGTTGAGGTAGGAATCCTTGGCCGGCGGCGGCCCGATGCAGACGCTCTCGTCGGCCATGCGGACGTGCATGGCGTTGCGGTCGGCGGTCGAATAGACCGCGACCGTCGAAATGCCCAGTTCCTTGCAGGCGCGAAGCACCCGCAGCGCGATTTCGCCACGGTTGGCGATGAGGACCTTTTGAAACATCAGTCGATGACCGCCAGCGGCTGGCCGTATTCGATCGGCGCCGCGTCGGTGACCAGAATGCGCGAGATCGTGCCCGACTTGTGGGCAGGGATCTGGTTCATGGTCTTCATCGCTTCGATGATGAGGATGGTCTGGCCCTCGGACACCTTCGAGCCGACGCTGACGAACGCGGGCTTGCCGGGTTCGGGCGAAAGGTAGGCGGTGCCGACCATCGGCGAGGTCAGGGTCCCCGGGTTGGAGGCGAGATCGTCAGCGGTCGCCTTGATCGCGGCGGCCGAACCGGCTGCAGCCGTCGGCGCCGGCGCGGCAGGGGCGGCGACGGGGGCCGGCACCATCACCTGCTGCACGCCGCTCGAGGCGTAGGACCGCGTGACGCGGACCCTCAGGTCCTCGCGCTCGATTTCGATCTCGGCGAGATTCTGCTCGTTCAAGAGTTCGGCGATGGCGCGGATCAGGGCCTGATCTACGGGCAAGTCCTTGGGCATCGATCAGCCTTTCGTGGGCAATTGTTCTTGGTTTCGGGTCTTCGGGGCGGACTCAGTCGCCGAGCCGCTCGGCCAGGGCTTCGAGCGCCAGCCTATACCCTGCCGCGCCGAGGCCGCAAATCACCCCGACCGCAACGGCAGAGACATAGGAAAAGTGGCGAAATTCCTCACGCGCGTGGATATTGCTGAGGTGCACCTCGATCGTCGGGATCGCCACGGCACTGATCGCGTCGCGGATCGCCACCGAGGTGTGGGAGTAGCCGGCCGGGTTGATGACGATCCCGTCGACCTTGCCGTAAGCACCTTGAATCCATTCGACCAATTCGCCTTCGCGGTTGGTCTGGCGGCACTCGACGCTGAGCTTCAGGCGCTTGCCCTCGGCCTTGCACATGGCCTCGATGTCGCCCAGCGTCTGCGAGCCATAGGTTTTCGGCTCGCGGATGCCAAGCATGTTGAGGTTGGGGCCGTTGAGGACGAGGACGTGCTTGGGCATGATGGCGGCGTTGTGCCCTCACAGCCGCCGCGGCGCAAGCGGCGCGGCAAAGATTACACGGGAATCAGCGGCCAATGGCCTAGCTGGCCGCCGGGCAGACCGTTGAACCGCAGGCGCGCATGTTGGCGATCTTTTCGCGCAGCTGGTCGATCGGCACGGCACCGGGGATCAGCTCGTCGCCGATGATGTAGGTCGGCGTGCCGCCGATGTTGAGCGACTTGGCGAGCGCGTAGCTCTTTTGCAGCGCGTCGGTCGCGGCTTTGCCATTCATGTCGAGCATCAGCTCGACGCGGTTGCCGCCGAGTTTCTCGGCTACCTGCAGGGCCTGGTCGGCGCCGACCTCGCCACGTTGCGCGAACAGCTGCTGGTGGAAGTCCCAGTAGTCGATCTTTTTGTTTTCGCCGACCAGCACTGCGACCCGCGCCGCATCGACCGAGCCGGAGGTGAGGATCGGGAATTCCTTGAGGATGACCTTGAGGTTGGGGTCCTCTGCCATCAGCGCCGCCATGTCGGGCACCGCACCGCGGCAGTAGGAACAGTTGTAGTCGAACATCTCGACCAGCGTGACGTCGCCATTGGGGTTGCCCAAAATGACGTTGCCGGCGTCGTCGTAGATTTCGGCCCGGTGGGCGTCGAGCTGGTCCTTCTGCGCCTTGCGCTGGGCGACCAGCTTCTGGTCCGCCAAACGCTGGTTCATCCGGGTCAGGATGGTCGGGTCACCGAGCAGATAGTCTTCGACCAGCTTGTTGACCTGCGCGGGATCGAGCGCCGCCACGGGCTTGGTCGCGTCGGCCTGCTTCTGCAGCATTTCCGACACGAGCGCCCGAACCTGCGTCTGATCGACCGTCGGCGCCTCCGGGCGAAGCAGCAGCGCGCCGAGCGCGCCGGTGAGGAGACCGACCAGAAGGATGAGGGTAAAGCTCAGGCGGGACATGGACGCTCCTCCAGATACGGCACGCTACCACCACGCGGCTGCGTCCGCTCAGCCCATAGCAATCAATTTCAGTTGAGACAAACCGCGCCGACCGCTAGTCGGAGGTGGCATCGAGCGTGAAGGCGACGAAGTTATGACCACTGACCAAGCGGGGGGCCTCCAGCCCTTCTACTCGATGGAAATCAACGCGCTGGCGCGTGGGCTCGAGGCCGAGGGCCGCGACATCTGCTTTCTCGAGCAGGGCCAGCCGGCTGCGCCGCCCGCGCCCAAGGTCATCGAGGCCGTGCGGGCTGTCCTCGACGGGCCGCAACCCTATACGCATTTCGCCGGACTGCCGGCGCTGCGCGCGGGGCTCGCGGACTACTACGCCACCCAGCACGGTGTGACCGTGGGGCGCGATTCGATCATTGCCACAATGGGTTCGTCAGCGGGCTTCATCCTCGCGTTCCTCGGCGGGTTCGCGGCCGGCGCGACGATCGCCGTGACCCGCCCGGGCTATCCGGCATACCTCAATACGCTGCACGGCATGGGCTACCGGACGGTCGAAATCCCGGTCACCGCCGCTGATGGCTGGCGGCTGACGGCAGCGGCGATCGAAGCCGCCTACCTGGCCGAAAAGTTCGACGGGCTGCTGTTCGCTTCGCCCGCCAATCCGACCGGTGCGGCAGTGACCCGCGAACAGCTGGGCGAGATCGTTGCGGTGTGCGCAAAACTCGGCATCCGCTTCATCTCGGACGAGATCTATCACGGGCTCGACTACCGCGGCCCATCTGTGAGCGCGCTCGAGTTCACCCGCGACGCCATCATCATCAACAGCTTTTCGAAATACTACTGCATGACCGGCTGGCGCATCGGCTGGATGGTGCTGCCCGACGACGTGCTGCGGCGCACCCAGATCCTGCAGCAGAACCTGTTCATCGCCGCGCCAACCCTGAGCCAGATCGCTGCCATCGCGGCGCTCGGCGAGCGCGACTACGCGGAGGAGCAGAAGGCGCACTACGCCGCCAACCGGCCGCTGCTGACTGGCGGCCTCCGCGCGCTCGGCATGCCGGTCGACGAAAGCGACGGCGCCTTCTACGCCTATGCCGACGTGAGCCGCTTCACCAATGACTCGCTGGGGTTTTGCAAGGACCTGCTGCAGGTGGCAGGCGTCGCAGCGACACCGGGCATCGACTTCGACCGCGTCAACGGCCACCGCTTCGTGCGATTTTCCTATGCCGGCAGCAAGCAGACGATGGAAACCGCGCTGCAGCGAATGCGTGGATTTCTCGCGCGCTAGGTAGGCCTCAGTGCGTGAGGTGGTAGGCCGAGACGCTGACGATGGCGCTGGTGAGCAGCACGACGCTCATCACGATGATCAGGTCGGCGAAATCGAATGCGGACATTTTGGCCTCCGGTGCGGGTCAAGACATGGTTAATGACCCGTTAAGTGCGCCTGTCCGGTTGAATTGCCGCTGGCCGGCCGCTTCATGTGGCGTTCACACCGGAGCCCCAGCGGCGGTATCCCGGGCCGCAGCCCGGGATCTCGTCGCCACGCTCAGCGCGGTTGATCGGACAGCGCGAACGGCCGCAGGCGGTGGCCGTCGGAATCTTCGGCGACGAAGGTGAAGCCGAAATCCATCCTCGTCGGCTCCTGCACGATCTTGAGGCCGTCGAGCTTGCTCCACTCGGCATACGTCGCGCGCACGGCGTCATCGTCGGGCTCGGTGAACGAGATTTCGACGCCGCCGGCTGGCTTCGGCGCCGGCTCGATCTCGTTGCTGATCCAGAGACCGATCTTGAGGCCGGTGGGGAGCACGAACAGCACGAAGGTCGGGGAGTTCTCGACCGGTTCGCGGCCGAGGAGCTTGGTGTAAAGCCTGGCGCTTTCCGCCGGGTTGCGGACGGCGAGCAGCAGATAGTTGAGGGTGCGCATTGGACATCTCCATCGGTTGATGGGGACGTATTGCGCCGCGGAACTGTCAGTTTCCGGCAGTGGCCGGCAGGTTCTGGCTGGTGCGCCACTCCTTGATGAGGGCCGCTCGCCGCCGCGGATAGCGCTCGCCGGTCGCCTCGACCGACTGGATACGGTCGACGCGGAAGGCCCGGAAATCGGTCCTCAGTTCGCACCATGCGGCCAGCACGAGCGCCTTCTCGAAGAACCCGATCAGCAGCGGCCAGACAATGCGGTCGGTGAGCGTGCCGTCATTGTCCCGATAGGCGATCCTGAGCCTGTGTTCCTTTCGGATTTCGGCGCGGATCACCGACGCGTCGATCGCGGCCGGCTCGCCGCCATATTGCGGCACCGAGATGGTTGCGGCGCCGTCAAGACTGTCGCGCAGCGCCGGCGGCAGTACGGCACGGATCTTGGCCACCGCGTTCCGGGCGGCCTCGCCCAGGCGGGCGTCGCCACGCACCGCGACCCAGCGCGAGCCGACCACCAGCGCCTCGAGTTCGTCGATCGAAAACATCAGCGGCGGCAGCGTGAAGCCGGGCTTCAGCACATAGCCCAGCCCCGGCTCGCCCTCGATCTCGGCGCCCTGCCCCGGCAGCGTCGCGATGTCCCGGTAGAGCGTGCGGATGGAGATCCCGAGCTCGTCCGCGAGCGCCGGCCCCGTCACCGGAGCCCGGTGGCGGCGCA
>JANXSI010000068.1 GCA_025352765.1 Devosia sp.
CTCCTGAAACGACAGCGTGAACTTGATCAGCTTCAGCTCACCATCGACCGGACCCAGACCGAGCATGCAAAGAGCATTGGCTGTCCGAGGCTTGGCATTGAGTTGTTCAACGAGCAGCTGGTCATCGTCACCACATCGTCCGAGGTTGATGCTCTGGTTAGCTCGGGGAAGCTGTCCATCCCCGATGCTGATTGGTGTAAGGAGGAACTGAAAAAGCATCTGGCCCGCTACCATGCCCATGCCAAGCTGATCGGACTCTCAGCTCTTCGCCGGCGAGAGCGCCGGCTCGGAAGAGTCCAAGACAAAGCGCTGCGAGAGTATCTAGTGGCGCCGATCCGCGACGCCTCCGCCGTCGTCGTCCGACTGCACCTCCTCATCAGCACCCTACGGCGAGGTACTTCGGCCGCAGCGCTGGCCGCCATTCTCCGCGCAGCTGTTTCGCCTCGAAGTGACGAATAGCGCAACCGAAGCCGTCGGAAGCAATCGGCCAACGCGCAGATCAAGGACCAGCTTAGGGTCGGAGGCTCGTTGCAAAGCCTAACCCGTCCTGCCCGGTACCTATCGCCTTCATCACTAAGCTTGAAGCGAATGTCGATTGTGCTGCGCGCCACGTCCGTCGCATAGTGAGGTGAAACTATCATTGTCTACAGCGCCTTGGGCTCCACTATGCTGATAAGATCGTTGATCGTGGCAGTCCTGCTCCTGCTCTCGTTCTTTGGCTCGACCTCGTTAGCTGACGAAGCCCTGGGGGCCTTCTCCGTTGTCGATAACATTCCAGACGTGATCATTCTGAACGGTGAGATTGGGGTATCCACGCCGCTCGACATGCGACGAGCTCTGTCGCTGCGCCCACAGGCGTCAACTGTTGTGCTGGCCAGCCCAGGCGGATTGGTGGCGAGCGCCCTGATCATGGCCGACGATATCCAAAGGCTTGGACTGAACACCTTCATTCCAGAGGGTCTGGGGTGCTACTCCGCGTGCTCTTTTCTTTTCTTTGCAGGCAAAGCACGCGTTGCGAAAGGCGAATTGGGCGTCCACCAGATGTCCTCCGATGTTCCCGATCCAAGCGGCGTCCAATACAGCACCGCCGACATTCTTGACGCGCTGGGGCGCTTTGATGTTCCGGCCGCAGTGATCAGTCGAATGCTCAGGACTCCTAGCGAGTCGATGTACGTGTTTTCGGCGTCGGAGGTCGAGACGCTGGGCATCAATCGTGTTGATGCTGCAGCGGCCAGCGACAATCCCGTAGCGCTACCCCGGCCGGCCGTGCCAACGGCCAGCCCAGAGCCTCAGGGTACCGAGGCGGAGGTTCTTAAGCTCGCCCTGTTCCAGGGCCTCGACTTCTTTGGCGGCGATTTGCAGAGCTCGCGGATGCCAGACGCTGTGCAGTGTGCGCTTGCCTGCCGCGGCGACACCCAATGTCGCGCTTTTACCTTTAACGCTAACCCGACTCTGAAAAGCGGGCCGAACTGCTTTCTAAAAAGTTCGACGGATCAGCCAGAGGCCTATCGGGACGCAATATCGGGACTGTTCTTGACTGACGGCGCCGCACCCACGTTCGACGTCGGTGCGATCGATCCGACCAACGACGTGTTGGCCGGCATCGACTACCCCGGCGGAGACCTGCAGGACACGCCAGCCTATGGCGCCAACAACCCCGGAAAATGCCGGCAGGCCTGTATTGGGAACACCGAATGTCGTGGCTTCAGTTACGCAAAGAAGCAGAAGCAGTGCTGGCTTAAGGGATCCATCGGACAGTCCCGGAGATCACCCAATGTCATCAGTGGCGTGAAGCGCTATGTGAGCTTCTCAGCTGAGAAGCTAATTCCGCTGAATTGACCCCGTCGTGATCGGATCGGACGACTGGTCGTCGGTGGTGAGCAGAGACCTGCCATAGGCGAGTTGAAACGCCAGCAACTCCCGCTGCCAGTCTAGCGGATAGCTCGCTTCCGGGGATATCGCTGGGCGCGTGGCCAAGGCCGCCGTCGTCCACACTTTCGTGCGCTCCCCAAATACCGAGGCCGCATTGGAGGTCGGCGCCGCGGCGCCAGCCAAGGAGACTTGCATCAGGGCAATCGCTGCCGCTGCGACCACAACGTTCCGCACAACCGATCCTTTAGCTTTCGTTAATTCTAACGTCCGCCAAATTGGTAAATGGAGCGTTAATTCCTCGCCGATGTTCTGCCCGAGGCGCGGGGGGTAAGGAACTTTCCCACGCGAAGCTTACTCAACCACCCAGCGGCTGCTGAAGCGTTCCTCACGCTTGTAGGTTTCCAGCGCGCCCGTGTTGTCGTCGCAGGCAATACCGAGTGGCTCCCGCTCCACACCAAATTCGGCATCGTCGACGACCGCCGTGATGAAACACAGGTCCTTGTACTCGCCGAGGATTCGATTGCGAAGCTTGACGCCGGTCTTGGCAATGCCGAGTTCAAGTGTCCTTCCCTTGAACTCGGCGGTCCCGTAGTCGGCAATATCCGTCTGACGGGAGATAACCTCCCACTTGTCCGCGAGCAAGGAACGGAGGGGTCCCGCCACAAGCGGATGATGCGCTGCAAAGTCGCCGGCGTTTGGTTCATTCATCAGCAGGGCATCGATCGATGAGGACAACCGAAGTTCGAACGCTTTTGCCATGGAGCCATACTGCTTGCGCAACGCCAGCTCCTGCTTGTCTCGCAGCGCGCCGCGCTCCGCATCTTTGGCCTCTGCAAGGAGTTTTTGGTCGGCAATTGCCCTGGCCTTGTCGCCCTGACGCTCCGCCTCCAGCGTCTTGCGCCGCACAGCGTCCTCCGACGATTTGGAAATCGCGCGATCGTCGAACCAAAGAGGCCAGACGTTGAACGCGACGGCATCTCGCTTGAACGCTTTGACCAGAACGGACAGGTCAGCACCGGAGCCGTACACCGCCCCGCACTTCAGGCGCTTCGCGGCGATGAACGCATTATCGGCCGAAAACGACCCGTAACTTGGAATAGTGCCGAGCTCATCCTGGATTTCCTCGGCGTTCGTATCGAGGATCGCTGTGTGTGCATCGAGGCCGGCCGGGGTGATCGCGCAGATATTTGGAGAATCGTTCTCGAGGCCTAAAAAGCCAAACCCGGGCACGGTCATGTTTTCGATGTCGTCTCGGACCAAAGCGATTCTCGCGGTGCGAGCCTCTCTGGCGTCGGCGATCGCGCGGCCGGTCAGGTCCGACGCTTCGACGAAGGCCCCTTCATTGATCGAGCTAAGGACGGGAAACAATATTTCCGGATCGAGCTCGTTCCGTTCAACGACCAATAGATCGTAGCGCTTCAGGTCACCGGGGTCGCAGCTGTTCATCGGAAGCCGCAGGTCGCTGCCAATCGCCGCCAGTCTTTGCCGCAAAACGCTTCCAACAAAAAGGTCCAGGTCTGAGCTAAGAATTTCGCAGGCCTGGGTATGCTCAGGATCGAAGACTAGGTCGCCGCTGAGTGACTTCGCAACAGAGGGGGCTTGAGGACTGGCATTGTACAAGATGACGTAACCGCCCTCGCCGCTCACCAGAACGCGGCTCTTGTCCGACACAAGTGCGATTAGTCTCTCGGCGCGCGCGAACTCGTCGAGCTTGGTAGAGTATTCTTGTTCCATTCGGCTGAGGGTTGCTGCGTCCTGCGCGGTGTCGGGCGTCTGGTCGATGTAAGAGAGTAGAAAGGACCTCAGTGTCTCCGAAATCGGCCCGGCCAACAGTCGTTTGGCACGCGCCACATGGTCCGCACGCAGCGAAGCGGACGCAAGGCGCGCCTGCTCTTCCTGGCGGGATGCTTCGATATCGGACAAGAGACTCTCGCAGTCTTGAACCAATCCTTGGAGCGCGGCCAACGCCGCCCTGTCATGCGTCACGTTCTCAGCTATGCTCTTGGCAAGCGCCTTGGCAACCGCGACAGACATCAAGCCATCGACGGGGAGGCCAGAAGCACGCTGCAGCTCCTCAATTGCCGACCGCGTCTGCCCGCCATAGACGCCATCGACAGGACTATCGTCGGGAAGATAGCCCGCGGTCTTCAAGTCGCCCTGCAACTGCATGTGCTCAGCAATCGGACGACTAAGTTCCTCTGAGGCAGGTCCCGTCTTCCCAACTAACCGGGCCAGCCGCGCCCGTTGCTGGGAAAACTCGGACGAGATGCAGGACAGCGCCTTGGCTACGCCGGTTCCCTTGAGTGCCGAGTTCACCTTGCAGCTCGCAATGGCGCGCTTCTGGAACGCGACCGACGCGTCAGAAAGGTCTTGCTGCTGTTCTGGGAACAGGCGGCGCGCGACATAGTACGCGCGCGAGTAGTCGAGAACGGTCCAACGGGTGTCTGTGTCCTCGCAGATCAAGAGTCCAATGGGGTTGCTGGTATCAGCGCAATCCCCATCCTCCAGGGTATATTGGGGCACTGCCCTCGTCGAACGCCTCGGAGCTGCGAGAGCTTGATCGAGCGCGCTCTCGAGGAGGTCTCGCCGGGGTTGGAAGTCGCGGATCAGCAGATCCGGCTGGATAGCCTCCAACTGAGATTGCAGCGCGGTCAGCTTGCCCGCTGCGACGGCCCAAGCGTCCTCATTGGTCGCATCAAGAGTGAGATTAGTCAGCCGCTGGTTGAGCCGCGCGATCACGGTCGGCGTTGCGCCCTGGGCAAGCGCGTCGTCGATATCCTGGAGCAGAGCAGTAGCGACGGCTTTGACGCGAATGCTCCTGGTATCGACAGCAGCGGCCCGCTGACGAAGGTCGAGAAGCGACTCCTTCACCTCTTGCGATGCTCCACTCGTAGTCGCTGCACCACTGGCAAAGGCGTTCTCGATCTGATCCAGAATTTGGGCATTGTCGGGACTGGTTATCGCCGCGCGCTGAGGAGCGTCGGTCTTTGCGCAGTCGGCGAGAATCGGTGCCAGTCGCGGATCAGCCGGCCCAATGCCATTGGCCTCAAGTACTGCCAGCCGCGTTCCGCTGCCTGAAAGCTCACTATCGACACAGTCCCGAGTCGCCCGGTCTATTCTGCTCCAGGACTTCTGAGCCGCTTGGGCTCCGATCAGGCCAACGACGTTTGAGAATACGTCAAAAGCGGAAATATCTTGTGCCCGGGAAACCCCGGGTGCTCCAACCAACGCAGCCATGAAAATGAGCAGAAAAACAGACTTCAAAATAACCCCCACCTTCGCCCACGAGGGACACGCTACTACTTGGGCAAGCTTTGCTCAATCGAAGTAGATCCGCTCCCTATTTTGCGGGCGAGGCACCGCGGAGCCTGATGGACCTATTCTTCCGACCGTTCGCGGAACGTCGTGTCGGGAGTATCCTTCGCAGGTCCAACGCTGAAACCTCCGTTGAAAGCGCCCTTGCCTGAGCCACCATCGTTCCCCTGCCCGCCGCGCCCGCCATGCCCGCCCTTGCCAGGGTGAGAATCGGCACCTAACACTGACCTCAGGCGCCGAGCGGGTAACACATTGATTCACTGACACAAAGGGGCATTCGGTGAGGTCATGATCGGCGCCGATGATGACCCGGCCCGAGCGACGATTTTTGGAGCAAAATCATATACATAGCTCCAGCCTGCTCGGGGGTGGGCGTTCGATGCCGATTTGCAGCCAGCTCCGGCTCTGGCGGAACGCCGCGCGGCTATCTGGGCTCCCCGAACTTAGGCGCGCTCAATTGCTGACTGGTCGGCTGGTTGACGCCACCAAGCACCAACTGACAAGCAGTCCCGAACGCTCCCTAGGTGATTTTTAGGACGACTAACGATCGTGATTGTCCAGCAGGAAGTAGAGTGATTGCGGGCGTGTTGACTATGGTAAGAAATCTAGTCCTTCTCGCTCGTGAGAGCCAGGTGACCGTCATAGAGTGTCGTTCCAAAACGCTCCACCATCCGGGCTTCAAGACAATCAGGCTCGGCTGCAAAGCCGGCCAAAAACTACCTAAATAGTAACAATCCCCTTCCACCTATACGCCTCCGGCGTCCTGCCTGCGCTGGCACACTGCCTGCTAACTCCGCTTTCCAGGTAGGGATAGATCTTGTGGCCTGGCGCCGGTTTGGAGTTGTTGGGTTTGCGGTAGATCGCCTCGATGCCCATCCGCCTTATCAGGGTCGGGACGTGCAGCCGGCCGACGCCGATCTTCTTCCCACCAGAACAGCACATTCGGCGGGACTTGAGCCACGTCAAAAAAATCGAATAGCGTGGAAAACTGGTGCCGTCGGCCCACGCCGA
>JANXSI010000085.1 GCA_025352765.1 Devosia sp.
CCAACCCTTCGTCCCAACCCACTCGGAGATCAAAACATCAGGCCACAACGCGATGAAAAAGGCGCAGTGCGAACCCGCGCGCGCGGCTCAGCCGGCCAGCATCGGACATAGCCCGTCGTCAGTGTGAATAAGACGGGCTAGCCCCTGCACGGACCAGGCTGAATAGGCCTCGTCAAAGGTCCATGTGTTGTGGATAGACACCACTTGCCCGGCATCGTTGAAGGTGATGATCGCTTTGGCATCGACGAAGATGTGGGGATGGGCGAAGGCCGGGACCGGCAGCAGTCCAGCGGCAACGAGAAGCACGGCGATCAAACGACGCATTTTGAGTTCCAAGTTCGTAGACGCTTTGCTGCCAATGAATAGCCTGGGCAACGTGGCGCCGAGAAGGCCGACGTGTCAGAGCATTGCTCTCGGGGCAGCTATCCGGAAGGAGCGATAGGACAAAAACCGGCGCATCGCCAAGCTAGTGGACTAGAAGGGGGCTATTCTGGCGGTCTCCTTCGGTTGAGAATCCTTGTTAATGACGTACGCGCGCCCTAGCCCCAACGATCCGCCTAGGATTTTGATGACGAGGTTGGAGAGCGTCCCGTCCCGGCCAGGTATCAGGAGTTGGGCGGCCTCTAACAATATGGCCGCACCTAGTACCAGCGCCGTCACGAGGAAGAAGTGCCGAGGGTAGGCAAGGCTAAACAAGAAACCCGCCAACATGAAGGCCGCGAACCGCTCAATGTTCACGTGACCGAAATCAGGCCGCCACGCCAGCGGGGAGACGGTCACCACAATAATTAGGGCGAGGGCGCTCCAAGCGACAATGCGCGCGTATCTCTCGATCATGAGCGCTTCCGCTGGAAAGTCATGGCCCCGAGCACCCCATCCCGTTTCAGGCCGTGGAGAATGGCCGCTCCGATATGCAATACGGTGAAGCCGACGAATGCCCAGGTAAGAAGTCGGTGAAGACTTCTAAATGGCCATGGCGGCAACCACGCCTGCTTGGGAAACTCTCAGAGTAGCCGCGAATTACGGCGTCTCCAAAAGACACAGAGAAACCGGGTAACTTCTACGGATGGTGATGCCCGTCCGGCTCGGCCATGGCAAATGCGACGTCCTCATTGTCGTTGCCTGCCGCAAGCTTGAGCGTGGCTGCAAACTCGTGCGGTTCCTCCGGAGCGGCGGAACTTTGCAGCCAATGGTGGTCACCGTTGACCGGGTTCAGGGCCAGCACCTCGATACGGCCGCCCGGGCGATGGATCGTGACGCTTGCCTGCAATCCTTCGGCATGACGAGAGATGCGCAGGCGCAGGCGCTCACCCTGGGGCGTGTCGACGATCTGCAGCAGTCCATCAGCGAGACGGGTCGAAACCGTAAAGGGGTCCGGCGCGTGATGATTGCCTGACGCCGCTTCGGCGGGCGCAAAAACAATCCGCGCCTCGGCCAGTGCGGGCAAATGGTCCGCCAAGTCGTGGCGAAGCTTGTCGGCGATGGCATTGGCCTGAGCCAGCAAGATGCCATCGTCCAGCGCAATGGTAATGTCGACATAGAGCCGATGCCCGATCCAGTGCGCCCGCGCGTCGATGATCCTTTCGATGCCTGGGACATGCTCGGCCGCATGATTGACCTCGTCCAGAATGCCCGGCTCGACGCCGTCCAACATGCGGGTCAAAACCGATCTTGCTGACTGCCAGACAATGCCCAGAATGGCGAACGTTATGAGAAGGCCAATGATCGGGTCTGCCAGCGGGAAGCCAAGCCAGACGCCGAGCGCACCAGCGACGACCGCCAGACTGGTGAGGCCGTCGGTACGCGCGTGATAGCCGTCGGCGATCAGCGCCGCACTGTTGATTTCGCGACCAATCCGGATGCGAAAAACGGCCACAGCTTCGTTGCCAATGAAGCCGATCACCCCGGCGACTGCCACCCAGCCGAGCGCAGTAATGGAGTGTGGGTGGATCAGGCGGTTGATCGCTTCGTAGCCGGCAAAAATCGCGCTGGCGAGGATGATAAGCACAATGAGGACGCCGGCGAGGTCCTCGACGCGGCCCAGACCGTAGTTGAAGGTCCTGGTTGGCTTGCGGCGTACCAGGACGAACGCCACCCAGAGAGGGATGGCCGTCGTCGCGTCGCCGAAATTGTGGATGGTGTCGGCCAGCAGCGCGACGCTGCCGCTGATCAGCACGACCGCAAGCTGCAGCAGAGCGGTGATTGCCATGATGACAAATGACCACTTGATTGCCCAGATGCCCTTGTCCGTCGTGGCAATGGTGGCATCAACGACCCCGTGAGTGTGGCCATGCGCCCCGCCAGGACCGTGATCGCCATTATGGATATGGCGGTGATCGCCGCCCTCTCCGATGCCGAACCAGACGAGAATGGTTTTGAGCATGGTGGTTCTCATAGGTATTTTGCGAGCAGCTTGAACTCCGACAGTGCGTCATGAGCGCCAGAGCCCTCAGAAACGCCATCGGCGAGACAATGCTCCATGTGATCTTGGATCAGCTCGCGCTTGGCGTTGGTGATGGCGCTCTCAACAGCAAAGAGTTGCTGCGCCAGGTCAACGCAAGGCCGCCCCTCCTCGATCATCGTGATGACCGACGCGAGGTGCCCACCCGCGCGTTTCAGGCGTTTGACGATGGCGGGGTGTGAGGCATGCTTCATGGGCGATCTCTATCCTCCTGGGGAGGATGTCGCAAGCCTCGCCATTTTTGCCCGTGCATTTGCCGCAACCGTACTCGCCGGGCCGATTTTGACGGAAACCTTGAACACACCCAGCTTTCGACATCCCCCAATGCCCGGACCGGCCCGTGCTACCTATAATCAGGCGTGTAGTCGGGCTCCAGCATTCACTCGGCTAAATGTTTGCTGGAAATGGCCATTGGAGAATGCCCGACTTTCCGGCGGATTTCGGCCCAGAATAGAGGCGTCTCCGGAAGACTTAGTTTGGCCGCCGCGGGAAATAGACTCGACATCTCCGGACCTTAGCGCCAGGACTACGGGAGACTGATAAACCGCATATAAATCAATGACTTGATGGCGGTGAGTATAGTCGCTG
>JANXSI010000098.1 GCA_025352765.1 Devosia sp.
CCCTGGCGCTGATCGCGCTTTCGGCCAAGATGGCGATGTCGGACGGCGTGGTGACGGCGTCCGAAGTCAGAGCCTTCCATCACACTGTCGACATTCCCCCCGGCATCGAGCAGCAGGTCGATCGGGTGTTCCGCCTCGCGCAGCAAGATGTCGCGGGCTACGAGGCCTACGCCAGAAAGATCGGCCGGTTCTTCGCACGCAGTCCCGATACGCTCGAGCACGTGCTGGACGGGCTGTTCCACATCGCGTCGGCGGACGGGATGATCCACGAGGACGAGCTCGAGTACCTCAAGAACGTCAGCGACATCTTTGGCTTCGACGAGGCGCGTTTCGAGCAGATCGCGGCGCAGCATGTGGTGCTCGACAGCGGCGCCGATCCCTACATGGTGCTGGGGCTGATGCCCGGTGCCGACAAGGCCGAGGTCAAGCGGGTCTACCGCCTGCTGGTGGCCGAGCATCATCCCGACCGGCTCATCGCCAAGGGGGTGCCGGAAGAGCTGATCGACATCGCGACGGCGCGGATGCAGGCGATCAACGAGGCCTACGACAAGATCACCCGGCTGCCGGCGCCCAAGCAACTGGGTGGAGCGAACGCTTGACCTTGGCAGCAATCGCCCGCACAAGGCCCGGGTCAGTTGACCGGATGGCCGCTGCGCAGGAGGTGACTTCTGCGGAGAGGAAAGTCCGGGCTCCATCGAAATACGGTGACGGCTAACGGCCGCCGGGGGCGACCCTAGGGAAAGTGCCACAGAGAGCAGACCGCCCATCCATGGATGGGTAAGGGTGAAAGGGTGCGGTAAGAGCGCACCGCGGACCTGGCAACAGGGACGGCATGGCAAACCCCACCGGGAGCAAGACCAAATAGGGATGACGCGGCGCAAGCCAGCCGGTTTTCGAGGCCTGTCATCCGGGTTGGTTGCTCAAGGACGCCGGTAACGGCGCCCATAGAGGAATGGCCATCACGTCGACGCAAGTCGGCCCTACAGAACCCGGCTTATAGGTCAACTGGCGCCTCTCTTCTCCGGGTGGCGGAGAAGTCGTGTGGGGGCAGGGCGCGGGGTTCGGGAGGACGTCGGTTGAAGATCATCGCGGTGACCCCGGCTGGCCGGCGCATCTATCTGCAATTGCTGAGCGCCCATATTCTGGCCGACAGCTCGATCGACGAATGGCACCTTTGGGACAATTGCCGGCTGCCCGAAGACCGAGTCTATATCCGCGACCTGGCGGCGCGATTTCCCGACAAAGTCCGGATCGTCGAGCGAACCGGGTCGAATGGCAGCCTGCGGTCGATCAACCGTTTCTATGACGACTGTACGCGCGAGGATGCGTTCTATCTCAAGATCGACGACGACGTGGTGTGGCTGTCGCCCGGCTGGGCCGGTCGGCTTTGCGCCCGGGCGACCGCCGAACGGGGCAGCCATATCTGGTGGTCGCCGATGGTGATCAACAACGCCATCTGTTCATGGCTGCTCGAGCGTCGCGGCAACCTCCGGTCCAATCTCAGGCTGTCGGTGCAGGCGAGCGACCGCAACGGCTGGGCCAACCCCTACTACGCCGCCGCCCTGCTCGAGCTGTTCGCCGATGCGTTGGCGCATAACGAAGCCGGGCGGTTCGGCGTCCCGGACGTCCACCTCATGTGCTCGCGGTTTTCCATCAACTGCATCGGCTTTTTCGGCAGCGACGTAAGGGCGCAGGGCGAGGCCTTCTGTCCGCCGGGCGAGGACGACGAGGAGTGGATTTCGGCCGTCTGGCCGATGATTACTGATCGCCCCGGCCGGATCATCGGCGACTTGCTGGCCTGTCACTTCGCCTTCAACGTGCAGGAGCCGCATCTGACGCGTCTCGGCTTGATCGATCGGTTCTACGACCTTGCCGGCATCCGCCGCGACGTCGTGCTGCCGACCTTGGCATCGCCGCCACTGCTTGCCAGGTTGCGGCATTTGCTCCGGCACCGCCGGGCAGGCTACCGCAAGGACGTCGAGATCTCGCTCCTTTGAAGTCGGGTCAGCTGGACGGCCGCGCCGTTTGCTTAATGGAATCTCAACCGCACTCGGACAAAGTCAGCGGCTAGTGCGTGCCGGTCCCAATGGGCCGGAGTGGAGTCGTATCCGAATGGCCAAGCCGGTCCAGAGCGAGCAGGTCGCGCCGCATGTGCCGGTGCTGCTGGCCGAGGTGCTTTCGGCTCTCGCCCCGCTCGAGGGCGCGCGGATCGTCGATGGGACCTTCGGAGCCGGCGGCTATTCGCGGGCGCTGCTTGAAGCCGGAGCCGCCGTCATCGGCATCGATCGCGACCCCAACGTCAAACCATTCGCCGATGCTCTTGCCGCCGAATTTCCGAGTCGGTTCAGCTTCGTAGCCGGGGCTTTTGCAGAACTCGATCAACTGGCGGCAGGGCCGGTCGACGGCGTGGTGCTCGATATCGGCGTTTCGTCGATGCAGCTCGACGAGGCCGATCGCGGCTTTTCCTTCATGCGTGAGGGGCCGCTCGACATGCGCATGGCCGGTGAAGGCGAAAGCGCCGCCGATCTCGTCAACGGTCTCGAGGAAAGCGAGCTCGCGAACCTGCTGTTCGCTTACGGGGAAGAACGGAAGTCACGGCGCATCGCTCACTCGATCGTCGCGGCCCGCGCGGCGCAGCCGATCGCAACGACCACCGAGCTCGCAAAGCTCATCGAAAAGAGCATCGGCCGGAAGCCCGGCGACGCCCACCCCGCAACGCGCAGCTTCCAGGCGCTGCGAATTGCCGTCAACGACGAGTTCGGGCAGTTGGTCGAAGGTCTGTTCGCCAGCGAACGGCTGCTCGCCGAGGGCGGCCGCCTTGCCGTGGTGACGTTCCATTCGCTTGAGGATCGCATCGTCAAGCGGTTCTTCGATCCAGACAAGGGCGCCCCGCTGCAGTGGCGGCACTTGCCGCAGACCGACACCGAGGCGCACCGTTGGGTGGACGTCGCCAAGGGGACGAAGGCGTCGTCGACTGAGGTCGCACGCAACCCGCGGGCCCGCTCGGCGATGCTGCGCAGCGCCCGCCGTTCGGTCGCGCCGGCGCGCCCGATCGATCTGGCCGGCCTCGGTGTTCCCCGCTTCAGGGGCGCCGCATGATCCGGACTCTTAACGTTGTCCTTGTGTGCGCCAGCATCGCGTCGCTCGTCGGGGTCTATGCGCTCAAATATGCGGGCGAGGACGTGGCCTCCGAAAAGACCGTCCTGCAGCGCACGATCGAGCGCCAGAAGGGCGACCTTTCGCTGCTCAAGGCCGACTGGGCGTTTCTCAACCAGCCGGCCAATGTAGCGCCGATCGTCGCCCGCCACATGGCCGAACTCAACTTGCAGACGCTGTCGCAGAACCAGTTCGGCAGCTTCGGCGACCTGCCGGTTCGCCTCAAGCAGCCCGACGCCAACGCACTCGACTCGCTGTTCGAGACGCTGAATTCGGGCGTCGATCCGATCCAGCAGATCATTTCGGAGGCCAATTGATGGTGGCCATCGACGCCGACAGCATGCCGATTGCGCTCGATGGAGCGCGCAAGGTGCGCCGGCACATGACCAAGGCGCGCATTCGCTGGGTTATCGTCGCCCTGCTGCTGATCTTCGGCGCTGTGGCCGGGCGGCTGGTGCAACTCGGTCTCGTCGTGCAGGACAATTCGATCGAGGGGCAGGCGCGCGATCTGATCACCGCGACGCGCCCGGCGATCCTCGATCGCAACGGTATGGAGCTCGCGGTCGACATCCGCGTGCCATCGTTGTTTGCCGAACCGCGCCGCATCATCGACGTTGAGGAAGCGGCGACGGCCCTGCATTCGGTGCTGCCCGACGTCAATGTCGACTGGCTGAGGCAGCGCCTCACCGGCGACAAGGGCTTCGTCTGGATCAAGCGCGAGCTCACGCCCGCGCTCGAAGAAAAGATCATGCAGCTCGGCATTCCCGGGCTGGATTTTGTCACCGAAAGCAAACGC
Source organism: Devosia sp. (assembly GCA_025352765.1). Classification (GTDB taxonomy): domain Bacteria; phylum Pseudomonadota; class Alphaproteobacteria; order Rhizobiales; family Devosiaceae; genus Devosia_A. Next base: position 3,953 of record JANXSI010000098.1, read on the forward strand.
TTCTATCCGGGCGGGAGCGAGGCATCGCACATTCTGGGCGCGGTCAATATCGACAATCAGGGCATCGCCGGCATCGAAAAGGCGATGGACAACGACAGCGTCGCGCTGCTGCAGTCGATCGGCCTCGCGCGCGGCAATGAACTCGCGCCGGTAAACCTGTCGATCGACCTGCGGGTCCAGCACACGATGCACGACGTGCTCGCCGACGCCATCACCCGCTACCAGGCCCAGGCCGCCTCCGGCATCATGATGGACATCAAGACCGGCGAAGTTCTTGGCCTCGTCTCACTGCCCGATTTCGACCCGAACAATCCGGTGTCGGCGCTCCAGAAGGACAGCTTCAACCGGATCACAGCCGGCATTTACGAGCTGGGCTCGACGATGAAGTCGGTGACGATCGCGGGGGCTCTCGACAGCGGCAAGGTCAAGATCACGGACTCGTTCGACGCGCGCTACGGAGTGCGCTTCGGTCGCTTCACCATCGACGATTTCCACGGCAAGCACCGCATCCTGACGGTGCCCGAAATCTACAAGTACTCGTCCAACGTCGGCGCCATCAAGGTCATGCAGGCCTGGGGCAAGGACAATTTCCGCGCCTTCCTCAGTAAGCTCGGTTTCGACAAGCCGGAGCCGCTGGAACTGCCGGAACGTCGCAATCCGACCGTGCCGAAGACCTTTTCCGAGATCGTGGCCGCCACCGCGGCGTTCGGGCACGGCATGTCCGTATCCCCGGTCGCCATGCTGACC
>JANXSI010000123.1 GCA_025352765.1 Devosia sp.
GGGCAAAGCTCGGATTGGCGCGAGGCCTACGCCAAACCGCCGCAAAAGCAAACGGTCTCTGCCCTCCACTGGCGGTCCGCGAGGCAATGGCGCATTCTTTACGAAAACCGGGCGACTGTCGTGAAACTCATCCTGCTCACCATCGTGGCGATGCTCGCCTTCGCCGCCAATTCGGTGCTGGCCCGGCTCGCCTTCGCCACCGCCGGCGCCGAGGCCATGAGCTATACCGGCATCCGCCTCGCCGCCGGGGCGCTGACGCTCGCGCTCCTGCTCGCGGCCCGCACCCGCGCCGTCCCGAAGATCGCCGGCACCTGGCCAGGCGCCGCGGCGCTCCTCGGCTACGCGCTGTTCTTTTCGATTGCCTATCTGCTGCTCGGCGCCGGCACCGGCGCGCTGATCCTGTTTGCCACCGTGCAGATCGGCATTCTCGGCTGGGCTGTGCTCAAGGGAGACCGGCCGGGTCCGCTGCAATGGCTCGGCCTCGCCATCGCCTTTGCCGCGCTCGTCTATCTGATCTCGCCCGGCCTCGTCGCGCCGCATCCTCTCGGCACGCTGCTGATGGTCGTCGCCGGCCTGTGCTGGGCCGCCTACACGCTGATCGGCCGCGGCTCGCAATCGCCGCTCGCCGATACCGCCGGCAATTTCATCCGCTGCGCGCCCGCCGCCGTGGCGCTGATCGTCGCCGGCGCCCTGATCCACGGCATTACCCCGCTCGCCGCGACCTACGCCGTCCTCTCCGGCGCCATCGCCTCGGGCCTCGGCTACGCCATCTGGTACGCGGTGCTGCCGGCCCTCAGCCGGGCCCGCGCCGGCATCGTCCAGCTCTCGGTGCCCGCAATCGCCGCCGCCGGAGGCGTTCTGCTGTTGGCAGAACCGCTGACCCTGCGGCTCGGGATCGCCACGGCCGGCATCATCGGCGGCGTCGCCCTGGCGCTGACCTCCGCCAACCGGCGCACCTCACGTCCCGGCGCGTCTTGACCGCCCGCGCTCGGTGGGTATTCTGATCGCGTCATGATGATGATCCGCAACCACGCCTCGGTCGTCCGGCTCGCCTGAGCCCGGCCATTCGGCCAGCCGAACCCGCGCCCAACGGCGAATGGCCCCGTCCGGGGCTGCTCTGTTGCGAGATCACCTATGCCCAATTCCTCCTCCCTGAGCCCGGCTCAGATCGAACGCTTCATCACCGACGGCTTCGTCCGTCTTGACCGCGCCTTCCCCAAAACCCTGGCCGACGAGGCCCGCACCTTCCTCTGGCGCCAGACCGGCTGCGACCCCGCCGATCCGTCCACCTGGACGAAACCCGTCATCCGCCTTGCGGGCTTCGGCGGCCCGATCTTTCATGCCGTCGCCAGCACCCCGGCGCTCCACGCCGCGTTCGACGCCCTCGTCGGCGCGGGCCGCTGGCAGCCCCTCCACGCCATCGGCAGCTTTCCCATCCGCTTCCCCTCGGCGGAAAATCCCGGCGACGACGGCTGGCACGTCGACATGAGTTTCGGCTGGCAGGAGCGGCCCGACGATTTCCTGTCCTGGCGGGTCAACGTCTCCTCGAGGGATCGCGCCCTGCTGCTGCTGTTCCTGTTCTCCGACGTCGGCGACGACGACGCCCCAACCCGCATCCGCGTCGGCTCGCACCTCGAGATCGCCCGGCAACTGGCCCCTGCGGGCGACGCGGGCCTCAGCCTCCGCGACCTCGCCGCCGACGGCTTCGCCTCGACCGCGCATCTACCCGAGGCCACCGCGACCGGCGAGGCCGGCACCGTCTACCTCTGCCACCCGTTCCTCGTACACGCCGCCCAGCGGCATCGCGGCAGAGTGCCAAAATTCATGGCCCAGCCACCGCTCCTCCCGTCAGTCCCCCTTGCCCTCGACCGTCCCGATGGCGAGTATAGTCCTGTAGAAACCGCCATCCGCCGAGCCCTGGAACGCTGACCGATGACCGAAGGAGGGCCCGCGACCGTCGACCTCTACATCGCGGGCTTTCCACCCGACATTGCCCACATCCTCGATCGTCTGCGCAAAACGATCCGCCGCGCCGCGCCGGGGGCGACGGAAGCGATCAAATACGGCATGCCGGTCTTTCTCCTCCACGGCAGCCACGTCTTCTATGTCGGCGCCTGGAAGACGCATGTGGGCATCTATCCGGTCTATCCGCAGGCCCCGTCCCTCGAAGCCGAGATCGCGCCCCGCCGGAGCGGCAAGGACACCGTGCGGTTCCGCTACAGCGACCCGATCCCCTACGATCTCGTCGAGCGGCTGGTGCGGGCGAGGGTCGCCCTGCTCAAGACCGCCGCGGAAGGTCGTGCCGGGTAGGAATTGGCGCTGATCGCCGGTTCCGCGCCAACCCATGCTCCGTGCAAGACTAGCCAGCCCGTCCCCGTGCCCCTAGTTTGCCGCAGCCCGAAAAAGGCATGGGCGGGCCACATTGCATCTACCGGTTGAACTTCTCTACGCCGTCTCGGGGCTCGTCGTCGGCTTCATCGTCGGCCTCACCGGCGTTGGCGGCGGCTCGCTGATGACGCCGCTGCTCATCCTGCTGTTCGGCATCCACCCGGCCACCGCCGTCGGCACCGACCTGCTTTATGCCGCCGCCACCAAGACGGCGGGCTCGGCCGTTCACGGCTTCAACAAGACCATCGACTGGCGCATCGTCCTCCGCCTCGCCGCCGGCAGCGTCCCCGCCTCCGCCCTCACCCTGTGGTATCTCGCCACCTCCGGCACGCAGACCGCGGGTGCCGCCCACCTCCTCGCGACGATCCTCGGCTCCATGCTGGTGGTTACCGCGCTGAGCCTCGTGTTTCGCGGCCAGATCGCCCGCTTCGCCCGCAGCCATCGCGAAATGCCGCCGGGGCCCCAGGCCGTGCTGACCGTCATCACCGGCGCCGTGCTCGGCGTCCTAGTCTCGATGTCCTCGGTCGGCGCCGGCGCCGTCGGCGTCACCGTGCTGCTGCTGCTCTACCCCAAACTGCCGCTGCTGCGCATCGTCGGCTCCGACATCGCCCACGCCGTGCCGCTGACCCTCGTCGCCGGCATCGGCCACTGGGCCATCGGCGATGTCGACTGGCACATGCTGCTGTCGCTCCTCGCTGGCTCCATCCCGGGCATCCTGATCGCGAGCCGCATGGCGCCGCATCTCGACGAACGGATCATCCGCTGGCTCCTCGCCGCCGTGCTGACCCTTGTGGGCCTGAAGCTGGTGTTCAGCTGATGGCGTGACCAGATGCCTGCTGGACCCACATCCCCTACGCCGCTAACGTCGCAACCTCCGCCCACCCCGGCCCGTTCACTCCCCCCATGCAGCTCAAAGTCGCGTCCTACAACATCCGCAAGGCCGTCGGTCTCGACTGGCGCCGCCGGCCGGCCCGTGTGCTCGATGTCCTCAATGAACTGGGCGCCGACGTCGTCGCCCTCCAGGAAGTCGACCGCCGCTTCGGCTCGCGCATCTCCGCGCTCGACCCCGAGCTGATCGAAAAGCACACCGATTATCGGGCGATCAAGTTCTCGCACCGCCCGCAAAGCCTCGGCTACCACGGCAATGTCATCCTCGCCCGCAAGGCAATCCGCGTCATCGACGCCCGCCCGCTGGTCCTGCCGCACCTCGAGCCGCGCGGCGCCGCCGTGGCCGACCTCGAGTTCGGCGGCAAATCCATCCGCGTCGTCGGCATGCATCTGGGGCTGACCAAGAAGTGGCGGCAGCTGCAAACGCAGACCATCGTCAACGAATTGCGGGCGCTCGAGGCCAACATGCCGACCATCCTGATGGGCGACCTCAACGAGCCCGACCTCAAATCCGGCGTGCTGCGCGCCTTCGAGCACGGCCATACCATTGCCGCCTGCGGCCCGAGTTTTCACGCCTCGATGCCGGTCTTCACCCTCGACCGCATCATCGTCACCGAGAACATTTCGATCGGCGAAGCCGGCGTTCACCGCTCCGCACTGTCGCGCGAAGCCTCCGACCACTTGCCGATCTGGGCCCAGCTCGCCCTGCCGGCCTAGCCGAAAAACCGCTCGGCGGCCGCGATCGCCCGGTCGACGCCCGCCGCGTCGATATCGAGATGCGTCACCCAGCGCTGCTGCGTGCCGCCATATCCCGAGGTGATCCCGAACCCCTCGTCGGCGACAAATTTGCCGAACGTCGCCGCCTTGTCGTCGGGAACCTTGACCCAGACGATGTTGGTATCCGGCGCCGTCACCTTGAGTGCCTCGATCTTGGCAAAGCCGTCCGCCAGCCGCCTGGCATTGGCGTGATCGTCGGCCAGCCGCGCCACATTGTGCTCGAGCGCATAAAGCCCCGCCGCGGCGAGCAGCCCCACCTGCCGCAAGCCGCCGCCCAGCGCCTTGCGATGCCGCCGCGCCCGGCTGACGAGGTCCTTTTCGCCCACCAGCACGCTGCCGATCGGGGCCCCGAGCCCCTTGCTGAGGCAAACCGAGATGGTGTCGAACGGCGCCGCGATCGTCGCGACGTCGGTATTGCTGGCGACCACCGCGTTGAACACCCGCGCCCCGTCGAGATGCGTCGCCAGTCCATGGCGCCGCGCCAGAGCCGTGGCCTCGGTGATCCAGGTCATCGGCATGACGCGGCCGCCAAACGTGTTTTCGAGTGCCAGCAGCCTGGTGCGGGCATAGTGCAGGTCGTCAGGCGCGATCGCCGCCTCGATCGCCGCCAGCGCCAGCGTGCCGTCGGCCTCGTTTGGGATGGGCTGCGGCTGGATGCTCCCCAGCCACGCTGCGCCGCCCTGCTCATGCGAGTAGCAATGGGCATCCATGCCCGCGATATAGGCATCGCCCCGACCGCAATGGCTGAGCATCGCCGAAAGATTCGATTGCGTCCCCGACGCCATGAACACGGCGGCTGGCTTCCCAAGGCGTTCGGCGAGCGTTGCCTCGAGCCGCAGCACTGTCGGGTCGTCGCCGAACACATCATCCCCCACCTCCGCCTCGGCCATCGCCCGGCGCATTCCGGCGCTCGGACGGGTCACGGTATCGGAGCGGAAATCGTCGCGGATGGCCGGCATGCAAAACCTCGAAAGTGGGCGGGGAACGCGCAGGAGTTTTACTGGACGTTGATCAAGCGCTGACGTAAACGTCAATTCTCTTGCCACCCTGGCTTCCGACCTCTTGCGAGTGATCGGCGACCTCGGGTCTGGGTCCAGATGGACCCATACGCGTAGAAATTGCGATCAGTTTTTGGTTTCCGGGTGGCCATGGCCACGCCGGCGTTTTGTCATGCGTGCGACATATTGTGCGCATTAACAATTCACGCTAAAACCAGCAGGTCGAATATTTGCGGCCGACTGTCGTGCCTGGCGAAGCCTGAAGCGCCTACTGACGTCACTACCGGGATTTCGATTGGCGTAGCGTCCGATTGGTTTGGGGGCCGCCACGGCAGAGACTGCGAGAGGGACTTATATGGCTACCGGTACTGTGAAGTGGTTCAACGGGCAAAAGGGCTACGGCTTTATCCAGCCGGACGAGGGTGGGGCGGACGTTTTCGTGCACATCTCGGCAGTCCAGCGCTCGGGCCTGAATGGCCTCGATGAAGGCCAGAAGGTCAATTACGAGATCGTCAAGGACAAGCGGACCGGCAAATCGGCCGCCGACAACCTGACAGTGGCTGGCTGATCTCAGCCTGCAGCGACAAGATTCAAGAAGGCGCGGCCCCGGGGGGACGCGCCTTTTCTCATGAACGGCGACCCTGTCCTGCACTAGAACGGCTCGAAACAGTCGTAGTTGGACTGTTCGACGACTCTATCGCCTTGAAATCGCAAAAAGATCGCGCTCTGGCAGCGCATCGCGTCCCCTGCTGCCAGCGTCGCCACCGGCACGGCGAGCACGCCGGTCCAGACCACCTGCAGCGCCACGCGGTCTCCATCGGAAACCGCTGAGACAACCTCATAGCGCTGCTCGCGCAGCAACTGCTTGCCGCGATCGAGATCCCGAAGCATCGCTTCGCGGCCGCGACGATCTCCCTTTGGTTTCAACCGATTAGGGTGCTCGATTTGAACCACTTCATCAGCGTAAATGTGGACCAGGGCCGCACCATCTCCCCGCTCGATGGCCGAAAGTAGCGCGCGCGCCGCCTTAACCCGGTCATTTTCAATGTCCATCGCCTTTCACCCAAGAATTGTTCAAAAACCCCGACAAAACGCTCGACTAGAATTATCGTCTAGTCCATATTGGAAGGGAATTCCAGAGAATTCTAGTAGGAAAGGGAATCAGATGGCTCGTGCCGCTGCAAAAAAAGTAAAGCCCCGCAAGCGCTTGACCGGCGATGAGCGCCGCGAATCGATCCTCGAGGCGGCGCTCGGCTGCTTCCTCGAAAAGGGCTACATCGCCACCACGATCAACGACATCCGGGAAGCCTCGGGTGCGACGACCGGTTCGATCTACCACTTCTTCGATGGCAAGGGCGCACTCGCCATGGCGCTGCTCGAGGACGCCTTTGCCGGCTGGTCCGGCGAGTCCGCGGCCGCCAGCGAAGCCCCGGAAGCCGTGATCCGGGCCAGCACCACCGGCCTCGTCAACTGGGGCCTCAAGAACCCCGAGTTGTTCCGCTTTACCGACGAAATCCGCACACTTTCGGCCACCGCGCCGGAGTTTGCTGGCGTTGCGGACACCCTCATCGAGGGCCAGGGCTCGGCGGCGAGCTCCTATTCGAAGTTCGTCAAGGCCAAGAAGGTCAAGGATCTGCCGTGGCCGGTTGCCCACTCGCTGATCCTCGGGCCAGCATACAACTACCTGCGCCTGGCCACCACCGGCCGCTCGCGCGTCGCTGCCAAGCGCGCCGCCGAGATGCTGGCGGATGCCGCCTGGGCCTCCGTCAAAGCCTGAAGCTTCGCGCCGGCGGGCCACCCCGCTGGCGCCTGCCGCTTGACCGCGGCCCCACCGACGGGCACTTTGCGCCCTGCCCCCTGACATCTAGCCGCTCAACGCCAAGCGAGGCGGCAGCGGGGTTTTGACCGCAGACCACGCCAACCGCCGATCCGGCCGCCGTGGCGTGGCAAACGACATATGGAGACTGCGACGATGGACAAGATTCCGATGACACCGGGTGGCTATGCCGCACTGAGCGAGGAATACCGCGTCCGCACCTCCGAGGAGCGTCCGCGCATCGTCCGCGACATTTCAGAGGCCCGCGCCCATGGTGATCTCAGCGAAAACGCCGAATATCACGCCGCCAAGGAGCAGCAGAGCCTCAACGAGGGCCGGATCAAGGAACTCGAGGCGCTGCTGGCCCTCGCCGACATCATCGACGTGCAAAAGCTGAGCGGCACCACCGTCAAATTCGGCGCTACCGTCAAGATCGTCGACGAGGCGACCGACGAGGAGCGCAAATACATGATCGTCGGCGACGCCGAGGCCGACGCCAGCAAGGGCCGCATCTCGATCTCCTCGCCCATCGCCCGCGCCATGATCGGCAAATCCGCCGGCGACAGTTTTGAAGTCACCGCCCCCGGCGGCGCCAAGAGTTACGAGATCCTGGAACTGAAATACGTCTAGGGCGTCTCCCCATGGGGCTGGATGCCCGTGGGGACGCAGTTGACTTCGGCGGCCAGGTAGCCGTCGGCGAACTGACACGTTCCCGCAACGGCGACAGCGTCGGCTTGAGTTGCTCCGGCGAGCGGCCCCGAGCAGCCTCACGAGACGAGGAGAGCGATGACCCAGGTGCTGGACGAAGGACCGTTCTTTCACGGGACAATCGCTGATCTGCGCGTGGGCGACTTGCTCGCCGCAGGGCGTCGATCGAACTATCGTCCTGAAGTCGTGATGAACCACATTTACTTTACCGCGATCTTGGACGGCGCCGGACTTGCCGCTGAAATCGCGGTGGAACTCTCTGGAGGCGGCGCAGTCCCGCGTGTTTATGTCGTCGAGCCGACCGGGCCATTCGAGAACGATCCGAACGTCACCGATAAGAAATTCCCCGGGAACCCCACACGATCCTACCGCAGCAGGACACCGCTAAAGGTCCTGGGGGAGATCAACCAGTGGACACGATTGACGCCTGAAGCCCTTCAGGTGTGGATAGAACGTCTTGCCGTGCTGCTCTCAAACGGCGGTGGCGAGATTCTCAACTGACGCTTGAGCAGGTCGGTGCTCATTCAGTCGCGCCTCCTCCCCTGCGGCAAAGCCATGGGGCTTCGCGCCGCGCCGAAGGCAAAATCGATCCCGTGAATCGATTTTGGGCAAGAAGGCCATGAGAGCAACGCTCGAATGGCGGCCAGGCCCACCGCGTCCAGGCCGCACGCAATGCAGTTGCATAGCTCACGCCCCCAGCCGCCGCCCAGCTTCAGCCCGCCCTGCCCAAACACTGGGCAAACCTCGAAAGCCCTGTGAGTTTTCGGTGCGTAGCCGTGCACAGCAAGCGTTTCCGGGCGGTTCGGCCTTGAAAGCGCCCCCGCTCACCCACTACATTGCGGGCTCAATTAAGGGATCTACCGATGCACGCGAAAGTCGTCATCGTCGGCTCTGGGCCGGCCGGCTACACCGCTGCGATCTATGCAGCCCGCGCAATGCTCGAACCGGTGATGATCAGCGGCACCCAGCCGGGCGGCCAGCTCACCATTACCTCGGACGTCGAAAACTACCCCGGCTTTGCCGATGTCATCCAGGGCCCCTGGCTGATGGAGCAGATGAAGGCCCAGGCCGAGCATGTCGGCACGAGGATCATCAACGACCTGATCGTCGAGGTTGACCTGTCGCACCGGCCGTTCCGGCTGCACGGCGACAGCGGCACCATGTACACCGCCGATTCCGTCATCGTTGCCACCGGCGCCCAGGCCCGCTGGCTGGGCCTGCCCTCCGAGCAGAAATTCCAGGGCTTTGGCGTCTCCGCCTGCGCTACCTGCGACGGCTTCTTCTATCGCGACAAGCATGTGCTGGTGATCGGCGGTGGCAACACCGCCGTCGAGGAAGCCCTGTTCCTCACCAATTTTGCCAGCAAGGTCACGGTCGTCCACCGCCGTTCGGAGTTCCGCGCCGAGCGCATCCTGCAGGACCGCCTGTTCAAGCATCCCAAGATCGAGGTGCGCTGGAACACCGAACTCGCCGACATCACCGGCAAGCAGATGCCCCCCTCGGTCACCGGCGCGATCCTTCGCGACACCGTCACCGGCGCCACCGAAGCGGTGGACGTCGACGGCATTTTCGTGGCCATCGGCCATACCCCCTCGACCTCGGTCTTTGCCGGCAAGCTCGACATGAAGCCGGGCGGCTACCTCTTGGTCAAACCCGGCACCACCCAGACCAACATCCCGGGCGTTTACGCCGCTGGCGACGTCGCCGACGACGTCTTTCGCCAGGCGGTCACCGCCGCCGGCATGGGCTGCATGGCCGCACTCGAAGCCGAACGCTTCCTCGCTGAGGAAAACCTCGCCGAAATCTGCCGGGAGACGGCAGACTGGCTCATGTTCAGCTTCTCGGCGGCGTGGGTGAAGCTCCCGGACTCCGCAGCGGTGTGGAAGATGCGGAGCTTGTCCCAATCGAGCATGGCTATTCGGCCGCTTCGGCGAGGTTTTCCTCAGCGAGGAAGCGTTCGTCTTCGAGTGCGGCCATGCAGCC
>JANXSI010000115.1 GCA_025352765.1 Devosia sp.
GGCTTGTCCCAGCCGCGGACTTCCTTGTGGACGAGGACGTCCTCCAGCCTGTCAGCGGCCTGCGGCGAGAGCAGCAGATGGTCGATGCGGATGCCGTCCTGGCGGTCCCAGCCAAAAGTCTTGAAGTCCCAGAAGGTGTAGGACGGCTCGTCGCTGACAGCACGTTGACGTCGACCATGCCGAGGTTGAGCAGCGTCCGCCAGCGCTGGGCGCTTTCTGGCCGGAACAGAGCGTCGCCCACCCATTTTTCGGGGTGCGTCGCATCGATCGCCGCGGGGATGATGTTGAAGTCGCCGAGCAGGACGAAGGGCTCCTCGAGCGCCAGCCGGCCCTCGACGAAGCTGATCAGCCGATCCATCCAGCCGAGTTTGTAGGTGAACTTGTCGGTATCGACCGGATTGCCGTTGGGCAGATAAATGCAGCAGACCCGGACAATGCCGCCCTCGGTCGAGAATACGCCCTCGATCAGCCGCGACTGCTCGTCGGCGTCGTCGCCGGGGAGGCCCCGCGTCACCTCGTCGAAGCGGTGCTTCGAGAGGATCGCAACGCCGTTCCAGCTCTTTTGGCCGAAGGTCTCGACGTTGTAGCCGAGCGCCTCGATGTCGGCGCGCGGAAACCCCTCGTCGACGGTCTTGATTTCCTGCAGGCAGACGATGTCGGGCGACGCTTCTGCGAGCCATTTCAAGAGGCCCTGCTGCCGGGCTTTGACGCCGTTGATGTTCCAGGTCGCAATACGCATGGCGAAACCCTAGCGGTCGAGCCGGGGAGGGGCAACCTCAGCCGAACACCGCGTCCCGGATTTCTTCGCGGAACGGGCCGTTGCAGCCCTCGCGCATGGTGTTGGTCATGACCACCACCGCGGTGCCGCTCGCCGGATCGAGGATCCAGTTGTTGCCCCAGATGCCACCCCAGTGGAGCAAGCCAGCGGCCGGCCAGCCAGAGGCGGCAGGATCGTCGATATAGGCGCCGAGGAGGCTGAATTTCTGGCATCCGTCGGGACCAACGAGGTCGCCGATCTGGTTGGCGAGCGCGGCCTCGCGCGTCGCAGCCGTCAGGAACGGCCCGGCCCGCAGCGCCTCGAGCAGCTTCATGAAATCGGCGGCGGTGCCGGCCATGCCGCTGCCGCCCGATTGTGGAGCGCGCGACTGGAAAATGCGCTTGGGCGAGAACGTCTCGAACACGCCCGGGGCGTTCTCGACCTGCTGCGGCTCGCTGAAACGGTAGGGGCGGGGCTTGCCGTCGCCATAGGGGACCGCCAGACGTTCCTTGTCGGCGACGAAGAAATGCGTATCGGCCATTCCGAGCGGGCCCGTGACATGGGCCGCGACCGCATCCTCGAGTTCCGAGCGGTTGATCGTGGCGACAACGCCGCCCAGCACATCGATCGACATGCCGTAGCCCCAGGCCGTTCCCGGCGCGAACGACAGCGGGTTGCGGGCGAGACGGCGGAGGTTTTCGGTCAACGGCATCAGATCGCGCGGATCGGCGCCGCGGGACACGTTCTCGGGCACGTTGTCGTAGGTGAGCCCCGACGTGTGGCTCAGCAGGTGCCGGATCAGGATTTCGGGCGTCGTACCGTCGGGCGCCTTGGGCGTGAAGAACGGCAGGTATTTCGTCACCGGGTCGTCGAGCGACAGCAGGCCCGCATCGAGCATCCTGAGCGCCGTCGCGGCGACGATCGGCTTGGTGCAGGAGGCGAGGCGGAAGATCTCGTTGTCGGACACCTTGCGCTCGGCCTCGCGGTCGGCAAAGCCCGCAATCCGGCGATAGACCGGCTGGCCCTTGCGCTGGATCAGCACAGCACAGCCGACGATACGGGGACCGATGGCGGCATCGATCACGGCGTCAACACGCGAGGTAAAGCTCACGAGGCGACGGCGAAGCTGGTGCCACAGCCGCAGGCAGCGACCGCATTGGGGTTCTTGATCTGAAAGCTTTGGCCGATCAGGTCATCGACATAGTCGATTTCCGCGCCGCCCATGAATTCGAGGCTGAGCGAGTCGATCAGCACCGTCGCCGCATCCTTGGCCAGCACCAGATCGTCGTTGGCCGGCGTCTCCTGGACGATCTTGTACTCGTACTGGAAGCCCGAGCAGCCGCCGCCGGCGACGACGATGCGCAGCACGGTGCCCTCCGGGTGTTTCGCCAGCACGCGGCCGATCTTCTTGGCGGCGCGGTCTGTCAAAACGACATCGTGGGATGCTACAGCGGCTTCGGTCATCAGAATCCTTCCGGACCGCGTCGAGCGGTCACTTCCACCAATCTAATATCGTCAATCGCCGATGAAAAGGGCAGAATGAACGATACCGCCCCTTATGCCGCCGATCCGACCAAAAGCCGGGGGCGGCTCTATGCTGTGAGCCAGAGCCCGAGCCGCTCGGAGTTCCAGCGCGACCGCGACCGCATCATCCATTCGGCGGCCTTTCGGCGGCTGCAGTACAAGACCCAGGTGTTCCTCCACCACGAAGGCCAGCATTTCCGCACCAGGCTGACCCATACGCTCGAAGTCAGCCAGATGGCGCGCTCGATCGCCCGGGCCCTACGACTCAACGAGGATTTGGCCGAGGCCGTGGCGCTGGCGCACGATCTTGGGCACACGCCCTTCGGCCATGCCGGCGAGCGCGTGCTGCACCAGAAAATGAGCGAATACGGCGGTTTCGACCACAACATGCAGGCGATCCGCGTCGTCACCCGGCTCGAGAACCGCTACGCCGAGCATGACGGGCTGAACCTCAGCTGGGAGGCGCTCGAAGGCATCCTCAAGCACAACGGGCCGCTGGTCGACGAAGACGACCGGCCAGTCGGGCGCTATGTCCACGAATGGCTGCCGTTCGGGCTTTACGACATTCCGGCCAGCCGTGACTTGATGATAGCAAGTTATGCAAGTCTCGAGGCGCAGACGGCGGCGATTGCCGACGACATCGCCTACAACGCCCACGACATCGACGACGCGCTGCGGGCAGGGCTGCTCGAACTGCGCGATCTGGTCGACGTGCCGCTGGTCGGACCGATCGTGCGCGAGGTGCTGGCGCGGTGGCCCGGGATCGACCGCAGCCGGCAGGCGCATGAGGTGCAGCGGCGTCTGATCACTCTGGCGGTCGAGGACGTCATCGAGACCGCCGAGACGGAACTGGCGGCGCTCATGCCGCAGTCCGCCGAGGATGTCCGAAACGCCGGCCGGACACTCATCCACTTTTCACCTGCTGTCGCCGAGGCCGAGCAGGCGCTCAAGGCGTTCCTGTTCGGCCGCGTCTATCGCTCGGAGGCGGTGATGGTACCGATCCGGCGCAGCGAAGAGATCGTCGGCGACCTGTTCGACCGCTATCTTGCTGGCGGCGATCTGCCCAACCGCTGGGGTGAGGCGGCCCGGGCGGCGACCACGCCGGCCGACCGAGCGCGGGTCATTGCCGATTTCATCGCCGGCATGACCGATCCCTATGCCGAGGCCGAGCACGCTCGCTTGTTTGACGGCAAAGGGGCGTTGGGGTAGGGCCAGACGGTCGTTTTGCCCACGGCATCCTTCATTTCCGCAGAGACCACCATGGATATTTTCGCCGATTTCGCCGCGCGGGTCGCGGCGGCGCTCAAGACCCTCTACCCCGAAGCGCCGGTCGAGCTGATCGCCCGCGCCGTGGTCGAGCCGCCGCGCGATCCAGCCCATGGCGATCTGAGCTCCAACGCCGCAATGGTGGTGGCCAAGCCGCTCGGCAAGTCGCCGCGCGAGATCGCGACGGCACTGGCCGAGCATTTCAAGCACGACCCCGATGTCGACACGGTCGAGGTCGCCGGGCCGGGCTTTGTCAATTTCCGGCTGGACGATCCGGTATGGCACCGGGTGCTGCGCTCGGTCGACATCCTCGGCGAGGGCTTCGGCAAGGCCGATCTCGGCCGCGGCGACCGGGTCAACGTCGAATACGTTTCGGCCAACCCGACCGGCCCGATGCATGTCGGCCATACGCGGGGCGCGGTGTTCGGCGACGCGCTGGCGTCGTTGCTGGCCTATGTCGGCTACGACGTGACGCGGGAATACTACATCAACGATGCCGGCGGGCAGATCGACGTGCTCGCCCAGTCGGCGTTCCTGCGCTATCGCGAGGCGCTGGGCGAGACGATCGTCATTCCACCCGGCCTCTATCCCGGTGACTATCTGAAGCCCGTCGGCGAACAGCTGGCCGACGCCTATGGGCGTGAACTGCTCGACCTGCCGGAAGCCGAGTGGATGCCCAAGGTCAAGGAGTTGACCCTCAAGCTGATGCTCGAGCTGATCAAGACCGATCTCGCCGAACTCGGGGTCCAGCACGACCTGTTCTTTTCCGAGCGGACGCTGCACGGGCCGGGCGGCGATATCGAGCGGACGCTGCAGTGGCTGCGCGAGCAGAATCTCGTCTACCAGGGCACCCTCGAGCCGCCCAAAGGGCAGACCGACGAGGACTGGGAAGCGCGCGAGCAGACGCTGTTCCGGGCCACGCTCTATGGCGACGACGTCGACCGGGCGCTGGTCAAGTCGGATGGCAGCTACACCTATTTTGCTGCCGACATCGCCTATCATCGGAACAAATACCTGCGCGGCTTCAAGCACATGATCAACGTGCTGGGAGCCGACCATTCAGGTTATGTCAGCCGGCTGAAGGCCGCCGTGAAGGCGGTCTCGGGTGGCGAAGCCGACATGGACGTCAAGATCATGCAGCTCGTCCGGCTGCTCAGGAACGGCGAGCCGTTCAAGATGAGCAAGCGCTCGGGCGACCTCGTGCTGCTGTCGGACGTCGTCGAGGAAGTGGGCGTCGATGCGACGCGCTTTATGCTGCTCTATCGGCGGAACGATGCGCAGATGGATTTCGACTTCGCGCTGGTCAAGGAGCAGAGCCGGGACAACCCGGTGTTCTACGTCCAGTACGCGCATGCCCGGACCTGCTCGGTGTTCCGGATGGCCGAAAAGGAACTGCCGGCGCTTGATCTCTCGGCGCTCGAGCTCAGCCAGGCGCCGCTCGAACTGCTGGTGAGCCCCGCCGACATCGAGCTCATCAAGGCGGTGGCCCAGTGGCCGCGGACGGTCAGCGCGGCGGCTCTTGCGCACGAGCCGCATCGTATTGCATTTTACCTTTACGAGCTCGCTGCCGCCTTCCACTCATTCTGGGCGAAAGGCAAGGACGACAGGGCGTTACGCTTTGTTAACCCTGAAGACCTGAAAGTGACGGTGGCGCGACTCGCGCTAGTGGGCGCTGTCAGGCAGGTTTTGGTCAATGGCCTCACAGTCTTGGGAGTGTCTGCTCCAGATGAGCTTTCATAATTCGGGCGTATTGGTGTGATGTTTGGCGATCACCTCGGCGGGGGTCGAGTACGGAAACCAACATCATCGTGAGCCTAGTCAATGCCGCCAGCGAGACCGCAGCAGATGCCAGATCCGGCCGATAAATCCGACGACCTTATCGCCGAACTGGCAAAGCTGATGGCGACTGCGCCTGCAGGCAACCCGGCGGCGGTGCAGCCGATTGCGCGGCCCGCCCCGCTCAACCCCAATGCCTCCAGTCCGGCCGCCCCCGCGCCGGCCGCATCCGCCCCCACGCCCTTCCGTATTCCCGGCATGGATGCGCCGCGCCCGGCTGCCGCCGCGCCTGTCGCGCCGCCGCAGGCCGAACCTCGTGCGCCGACGACCGGCAGCATCCGCATTCCCGGCATGGACCAGCCGGCGCCGGTGTCGACCAGCGCACCGGTCAGCAAATTCGATTTCGGCACCAAGCCGGCCATGGCGCCGATCAAGCAGGAGCCGCTGTCGAGCTTTTCCGAGCGGTTGGCGGTCGGCCAGAGCAATCTGGCAAATGATCCTGCGCCCGCCGTCGCGCCGCCCGCGGCCCCAATCCGCATACCTTCAGATCTGAAACCAGTGAGCGAGAACCGGTCGTTCGCCGAGGGCCCCGCGTTGTCGGTGAGCCGGCCGGCGCCCGCGCCTATGCCGGTTCCATCGGTTGCTCCGCCGCCGCCGCAGGCGCCCGCCCCAGAAGCGAGCGGCAGCGACTTCAACTTCGACTTTGGCTTCGGCCAGAACCCGCCCGCCTCGGCCAGTCCGCCGCGCCCGATCCCGCAGCCGCGGACGGGTCCCCCGCCGTCCGCCGATCCCATTGCTGCGCTCATCGAAGCGGATATGGCGCTCGCCAACGACGAGCCGCCGGAAGCTCATTGGCACGGGGACCTTGAGGACGAGGCCGACGAACACGAACATCAGGATTATCAGCCCGAATCCGAGGCCGAACCCGAGTCGTCGCCAACGCCGGCGCGCGCGCCCGTAGTCACACCGATGATTCGAGCGGCTGGTGCCTCGCCCGTGCCGCAAAAGCCGACGCTGTCGTCGGTTTCCTCAGGTCAGCCGCGGCCGCCTGCGGCCCCGCCGATCCCGCTGAAGCCGGTGAGTGTGGCGCCCCGCGCGGCCGACAATGACCGTTTCGCTATTTCGCCGGGCGTCGGCCTCAATGTCCGCCCGCCGGCCAACCAGCCGCTCAATCCGCAGCCGCGGGCGCCGCAGCCGCCTGCTGCCGCCTATGACGACACCGACCCGATGTCGGAGATCGAGAGCCTCATCGGCGAGGCCGTGCGCGTCGAGCTGACGCCTGGCCCGGTGCGGGTGCAGACGCCGCAGCAGG
>JANXSI010000126.1 GCA_025352765.1 Devosia sp.
CATAGGATGACGACAGAAGGCCGACGGCTTCGATCAGGTAGCGCGCCCTTACTTTTGCGCCGGTGGAGGTGGTCAGCACCCAGCGTTTTGCAGCATCGTCCCAGACGGCACGATCGATCTTAGTGTTGAAGTTGATCGATCGCTTCAGATCGTGCTTGTCCGCCACGGCATTCATATAGGCGAGCACTTCCGACTGACGGGCATAGCGCTCCGACCAGTGCCAGTTCTGGAACATGTCAAGGTCGAAGGAGTAGGTGTAGACTGTCGACTCCGTGTCCACCCGGCAGCCGGGATAGCGATTCCAGAACCAGGTGCCGCCTACTCCGCTCGCCATGTCGAACGACTGCGCGTTCAAGCCGAGTTTTTCGCGCATGCAGTAAAGGGCGTAAAGTCCACCCACCCCGGCGCCAATGATCGCCACATCCAATTCGAGGCCATCGAGGCCTCTGGATTGCCCTTCGCTCATTCTGTCTCCTCCCAAGTTGCACAGTCCCGCTTTGCCGGCCCGGCTCTTCCGAGGGGGCATCAGCGCCGGACTGCGGTGTCCTCCAAACCGCGATCTGGTAAAGTGCAGCGCACGCATACCGTAATACGATCATACGATCTTGTCAGCGTTACACATGCGAAGCTTTCCTTGCAAGGCCTGAAGGGGGCAGTCCGCAGCCCGCGGCGATTTGCCTGTGGCTTAAGGTCACTCCCGAAGTCGAGATTCAGCGCCTGCGCCGGTGACGTGGCGGTCGGCCTGCCTTTACCAAGTGGTAATACCGTAATACCATCTGCTTGTTTGGCACCGTAACAACGGGCAGATTCTTAAAAGGGAGGCAAAACAGTGGCCAGGCTTGCTGGAAAGGTCGCGATCGTCACGGGCGCGTCGCGCGGAATCGGATTGGCGATCGTTGGGAGATTCGCCGAGGAGGGGGCGAAAGTAATCGCGGGGAGCACGTCCAATCCGCCGGGCGTATATCCCGCGGGCGTCGATGACGTCGAACTCGATGTTTCTCGCGAAGACGACTGGAAGCGTGTCGTCGCCGACGTCATCGCTCGCTACGGCCGCATCGATATCCTCGTCAATAACGCTGGAATCATCGTCTACGATACCGTCGCCGACCTCTCTCTTGAGGGGTGGAACAAGGTCATCGGCGTGAACCAGACCGGCGTCTTCCTGGGCATGCGCGAAGTCATCCCGCATATGCTCAAGCAAGCCAGTGGATCGATCGTCAACGTGTCCTCGATCTGGGGCAGTGCCGCGGTCGGTGGTGGCCACGTTTATCACGCCACAAAGGGCGCCGTGGTCATGATGACGCGCAACGCCGCCATCACTTATGTGAAGCAGGGCATCCGCGTGAACTCGGTTCTACCTGGCTTCATCGACACCCCGCTGACCCAGGCGCAGGACCCCAACATCAATTCCTTCGTGGTCTCCATGACGCCAATGGGCCGCGCAGGGACGCCCCGTGAAATCGCCAATGGCTGCCTGTTCCTCGCCAGCGACGAGAGCAGCTTCATGACCGGGGCGGACCTCGTCATCGACGGCGGCTATCTCGCCCAGTGACCGGACCGTCGTCTGGTGTATTGACGATAATACCGTAATACGGCAATCTTGTCTTGCAGTCAGATTGGCTGACTGCGGGGCAAGGTGGGACAGCACAACGGTCTCGCCACTCGCGGCTGGGGAGGCAGCGAAACCCCTAGAGTTCCAATCGGCTCGCGCCGATTCCAGGAGGAGAACTGCAATGCTCAAACTGTCGAAAGTGGCGGTCGCGCTCATAGCGCTCGTCATGCTGGCGCCGGCAACCGCCATGGCCCAGACGGCCGATGACCTGATGAAAAGCCGCCTTGGCACCACTCAGGCCGATCCCGTCATCGCCGAAGCCTTCGCGCATGCCGCGATGCCCGTAACGGCCGAACTTCGCGCAAAGGCACTTGAATGCTGGAACAGCAATGCGTGCGACACCGGCACAGGTGGCAAGCTGACCGTCGCCTATGCCGACGGTTTCGGTGAGAACGTGTGGCGCGGCGTCACCAAGATGGAATACATCCAGCAGGCGCTCACCTATCCCGACGTTGGTCGAATCCTGTATTCGTCCGCCCGCGGTGATGCCACCCAGGCCATTTCCGACATTCGGTCCTACATCACTCAAGGCGTCGACGTGATCGTGATCTTCGCCGATGCTGGCGATGCCCTCGGCCCGGTCGTTCGCGAGGCCAAGGACGCTGGCATCAAGGTCACCGTCCACAACGGCACTGAAGTGGGCAAGGCGGGCGATGACTATGTCGCCAACATTGCCGAAGACATCTGCGGCATGGGCGCGGCCTTCGTCGACGCCGTCCGCACGGGCAATCCCGCAGCGACCAACATCGTTGCCCTTGGCGGCACGCCGGGCAACCCACTCTCGGCCACCTGGCAGGCCTGTGCCGAAAAGCATGCGGCCGAAATCGGCAACGGCGTTTCGATCATCTCCAAGCAGGACACGAACTGGACGCAGGAAGGCAACTTCTCGGCCGTTTCCGCGGTGCTCGCGCAGTTCGACAAGGTCGATGGCTACATCTACGAATATGCCGATGGCTTCCGCGGTGCCCTGCGCGCCTATGAAGCGGCCAAGCGCCCGCTCGACTTCGTCGTCGCGCTGCGCACCGACGAGCAGGGGCTGTTCTGTGACTGGGAGGATGCCAATCACGATGCCTTCAAGATCTTCTACTCCTCGGGGCAGAACTTCCAGTCGCGCATTGCTCTGACGGCCGCGCTGATGGCCGCCGAAGGCAAGGACGTCCCCACGCACATCAAAGTGCCGTTCTCGATGAAGCCGGTCACCAAGGGCCTGTGCAACCGCGATCTGCCGCTCGACGCCTCCGTGTCGACGCTGGTGGATCTCGACACCCTCAAGGCGATGTTCGCCAAGAAGTAGTGCCTAAAGCGGCGTCGGGCCAATTGGCCCGGCGCCCTATCTGCTGGGAGGTCTGGGTGAGCGAAGCGGTTCTATCTGTTGAGGGGGTCTCCAAGACCTATCCGGGCGTTCGTGCGCTCGCGGACGTAAGCCTCGATGTAAGGGCCGGCGAGGTGCATGCGATTGTCGGCGAGAACGGCTCGGGCAAGAGCACGCTCATGAAGATCATCTCGGGCGCAGTCACGCCCGATGCCGGCACCGTTGACATTGGCGGCGTGCGACTTTCCGATGCCGATCCGCGTAAGGCGCGACGGCTGGGCCTTGCCACGGTCTACCAGGACGATTCGCTGGTGCGAGAGCTCACCGTCGCGCAGAATCTGCTTCTCGGTACGACGCGCGGCGAGATCAAATTTCCAAGGCATCGCGACTGGGCGAAGGCCGTTCTGGAGCGCTATGAACTGGCGATCCGGCCCGAGACCCCCGTAGGCGAACTCACCCCCGCTGAGCGGCAGTTCGTCGAAATCATCAAGGCTTTGCTTTCGACGCCCAAAGTCCTGCTGCTCGACGAGCCGACCTCGACCCTCGACACAGACGGCGTGCGCAAACTTTCGGTTCTCGTGCGCGATCTGGCTGCGCGCGGCGCCGGCATTCTTTATGTCAGCCACCGGTTGCCTGAGGTCCTCGACCTGTCGCGCCGCATCTCAATCCTCCGTGATGGCGTGCATCGCGGAACCTTCGATGTGACGCCTGAACTATCGGAGGAAAAGCTCGTCAACCTGATGGTTGGCCGCGATCTCGATAGCGATTATCCCCCCAAGCGTTCGGTCGATGCAGCTGACGTGCCAATCCTTGCTGTGCGCAATCTGTCCGGAGCCCAGTTCTCGGGGCTGAGCTTCACCGCACGGGAAGGCGAGATCATCGGTTTTGCCGGCGCCGAGGGCAATGGCCAGCGCGAGGCGCTACGCGCAGTCGCGGGGCTCGCGCCGTCCTCGGGCGCGGTCGACGTCAAGGGCAGGGCGGCCGACTTGCGCTCGCCCCGCAAAGCCATCGGCGATGGCGTGCTCTTTCTCAGCGCCGACCGCGTCGGCGAGGCAGTGTTTCCCGACCTGGGCGTCGGCATGAACATGACCATTACCCGCCTTGGCGAGTTCTTGCGTGGCGGCTTCTTGTTTTCTCGTGCCGAAAAGGCCGCCGCCGCTCAGATGGAAGGTGACTTCAACGTGGTCGCGGCGTCGCTCGATGTTCCGATCGCCAGCCTTTCGGGCGGCAATCAGCAGAAGGCAGCGTTAGCACGCTCATTCCGCAGCGGTGCCTCCGCCATCCTGATCGATGAGCCCACCCAGGGCGTCGACGCAGCCGCGCGCTTTGAAATCTACGGCGCAATTCGTCAGAACATCGCCAGCGGACGCACCTGCGTGGTGAACTCGTCAGACGCCCAGGAACTGGCGGGCATCTGCGACCGGGTCCTGGTGTTTTCACGTGGCCGCGTGGTGCAGGAACTGTCCGGTGATGAGATCACCGAGGAGCGGATCGTCGGATCGTTCCTGACGCATCGCGGCGACAAGACTGCCGATGCCACCGCGGGCGCAGGTGGCGGTCTGCTGCGTGCGTTGATATCAGGGGCGACCATCTGGTGGGCGCCGATGCTTTTCCTCGCGGCGCTCGTCTTGGTCGTCGGTGTCTATGCGGCACTGCAGAAGCCGGTCTTTCTCAAGCCCATCAACCTGCAGCATATCCTGCTTGCGGCAGCGCCGGCCATCCTTGTGGCAATGGCCCAGCTCCAGGTGCTGCTTGTTCGCGGGCTCGATATATCCGTCGGTTCGCTGATGAGCGTGACGGTTGTGGCGGCATCCTTCCTGATTGGCGCCGGTACGCCGCTCCCTATGATCGTGCTTGGCGCTCTCGCCTGCGCTGCCATCGGACTGGCGGCCGGCTATTTCAACGGTATCCTCGTCAGGGGCGCCAAGATTAGCGCCATCATCACCACCATCGCCATGCTTTCGATCCTTCAGGGCATTGCCCTTGTAGCGCGCCCCATTCCCAAAGGGACGATCGAGCAGGGCTTCGTCGATATCTTACGAACCAAGGTTGGCTTCCTACCTCTCTCGTCCCTGGTGCTGATCGCCCTCGCCATCGCAGGCGACTACTGGCTGCACCGCACGCGCTCTGGTCTCGAGGCTCGCGCCGTGGGCTTCCGAGAGGAAGCAGCATTGCGCAATGGCGTGCGCGTCGATTTCATCCAGATCAGGGCATATGCGCTTGCTGGATTGCTGTCGGCGGTCGCGGGGCTTTTTCTGGCCTCCGAAGTCGGCGTCGGTCACCCGACTGTCGGGCAGAACTATGCCCTGTCGTCGATAGCTGCGGCCGTGCTGGGTGGCGCGGCGCTCACCGGTGGACGCGGCGCTTTCGGGGGCGCCCTCATGGGTGCGCTGTTCTTCACCGTCACCATCAATGTCATTTCCATCCTTGGCCTCTCCGCCTCGGTGGGGGTGATCGCCAGTGGGATCATGACCCTTCTCGCCATTTTCCTCTATTCGGGCGTGGCCGAAATTGACCGCATCGTCGATGGCCTCCGCCGGACCTTCGCCGCGCGGCAGGGGAATACCTGAAATGGCGCTCGCTCATCATGCTACGGGTTCGCAGAAAGTGCCGCCAATGCCCGCACCCAAAAGAACGTGGTTCGGCGTCCTTGCCTCTGGTCAGTTCCGCTATGTCGCTATCTGGGTGGCCCTCGCCGTCCTGCTCGGCGTCGGCGCCGTCTTTCTTCCCCGCAGTGTCCAGTTAGGGACGCTTCTGGCCGTGCTGCCTTTCGCGGCATTCCTCGCCATCGCTGCGATGGGGCAGGCCATTGTTGTTATGGGGCGGGGCATCGACCTCTCGGTGCCAGCGATCATGACTCTCTCGTCGACCACGCTGCTTGCAGTATCGGGCGGGCACGATGATCGGATGATTCCGGCCGTCATTGCCGCCGTTGCCGCGGCTTTGGCCGTGGGAGCCATAAACGGTGTTCTTGTTGCGGTCTTCCGCCTCAACTCACTGATCGTCACGCTCGCGGTCGGGTCGATCGTCTCGGGCCTGACGCTCTGGTATCGCCAGAGCCTGCCGGCCGAAGCAACGGTGCCGCCCGCGCTCGCGGACCTCGGCGGAAGCCGCTTCCTAGAAATCAATAGCTCAGTGTGGCTGGCCGCGGTGCTCGTTGTCGGCCTGACGGTGTTGCTTCGCAAGACGATTGTCGGGCGACGCTTCGAAGCGGTTGGTGCCAACCCGATGGCGGCCAACGCCATTGGGCTGCCGGTCGCACTCTACCAATGGCTGTCCTTCGTCGGGGCCTCGTTCCTATACGCCATGGCAGGGCTCGCCCTCTCTGCCTTCATACGCAATCCGACCCTGGACGTCGGCGCGCCATATCTCCTCGCGCCGATTGCCGCCGCTGTTCTCGGCGCGACCGCGGTGAGCGGGGGCCTCGGGAGCATGGTTTCCGTTACTGGCGCCGCCATCTTCCTCACCCAGTTGGGACAGATGCTCAAGCTCGTCGGCCTGGAGACGTCGTTTCAGATGATCATTCAAGGCGTCGCCATTGCCCTTGGCATGTGGCTTTCGGCCATGTTTGACCGGTCGCGACGGCGGGGGCGCTAGTGTCCCCGGCTATGGTCGGCCGGCAGCAGCATCGACCCCATATCCTTGGCGCAGTCACCGCCGACGCCGGGCAGCGGAGTTCCGATTTCGATGGGGGTGTCGAGTGCGCGATTGTGCACGCAATGCGGTTGTGCGGACCGCAAGCCGAGGTGCCCCTACGCATCGTGGTGATCCGCAGGAACACCATGGTAAGGGGCATCGCGGATGACGATATCGGTCATGCCACGCTCCGCGCCCTGTCCTCTGTCGAAGACGCGGCACTGGCCGCAGACATGGTAGAACAGGACTCCGACATCAATGTCATTTGGACCCAGGGCTTTGGCTTTCCAGCCAAGCGCTGCAATCGGAATTACGCGGCCTGGCAGACCGACGCAACTCGAAGAAACCACTAAACCGCGAGGGGAAACGACAATGGACAAGGACAAGATAAGACCAGGCGCGCCGCGGGCGCTCATCGCGGGGGCAACAGGGCTCTCGGGCCGCTACGCGGCCCGCCTTTTCCGGTCCAAGGGCTGGCATGTAACGACCTTGTCGAGGGGCACACCCGGCGACACTGAGTCAGACCGCCATGTTGCTGCCGATCTCATGGATCCGGCCGCCGTGGTCACAGCGCTCGCCGGGCTCACCGACATTACCCACGTGTTCTTGTGTATCTGGTCGATGCAGGCCAATGAAGCCGAGAATGTTCGGGTGAACAAGGCGATGCTTGTCAATCTGTTCGCTGGCTTGCCGACCGGTCCGCTGCGTCATATTGCGCTCGTCACCGGGCTCAAGCACTACCTTGGGCCATTCGAGGCTTATGCGTCCGGCAAGCCCTACACGCCCTTCCTCGAATCGCAGCCCAGACTGCCTGGATTGAACTTCTACTATGATCAGGAAGACGTGGTGTTCGCCGAGGCGCAGCACCGCAATGTCACCTGGTCTGTCCACCGTCCGCACACCATGATCGGCGTCGCTCTCGGTAACGCCATGAACATGGGTGTAACCCTCGCCATCTATGCCTCGATCTGCAAGGCCACGGGAAGGCCCTTTGTGTTCCCCGGCTCAACTGAACAGTACAACGCCACCATCGACGTTACCGACGCGGCCATCCTCGCCGAACAGCTGCACTGGGCGGTCTCAACGCCCGAAGCGGCCAACATGCCGTTCAACATCGTCAACGGTGATGTCTTCCGCTGGACTTGGCTTTGGGCGCAGATTGCCGACTATTTCGGCCTGGCGGTCGCGCCGCATCCCGGGCGTCCGACACCGTTGGTCGCGCAGATGAAAGATGCCGGTCCAGTCTGGTCGAGGCTGGTCGAAGCGCACGACCTTCAAGCGTGGGACATCAGCAAGCTCGCTTCCTGGTGGCATTCCGATGCCGATCTCGGCCGCACGATGGAGTGCTTCACCGATATGACCAACAGCCGTACCCGCGGGTTCACCAGCTACAGTTCGACACGTGAGAGCTTCTACAGGGTCTTCGATGAACTGCGTAAAACGAGGATAATACCTTAGGAAGACTCTGCGAGAGATCCGATCATCGGGGCGCCGAACGCACTCGCCGTTGTGGGGTCCTCATCGGCTCGCCGCGCTTGACCGTCTCGCGCAGGCAGCCGGCGAAGAGCGCGACGGCAGGCGAATCGGCAACGTCGGCCCGGGTGGTCAGACCGACCGCACCGCGCGTTTCGGACGTGTCGATCGGCAGGATATCGAGTTCGCCAGTCTGCAAGTCGGGTGCAACGACCCCTTCGGAGATGATCCAGATTGCATCCGACTGCCGGATCATGGCGCGGCCGAAGGAATCCGACACCGTCTCGATCTCGATCGGGATGTTGGCAATCCCATGCCCGACTAGGAAGCGCTCGACGAACGGCCGGATGATCGACCCGTGCGTGGGCATGAGGACGGTAAAGTCACGGATGCGCGCGAAGTCGAAGC
>JANXSI010000131.1 GCA_025352765.1 Devosia sp.
CCGCCATTCGCTCGGTTTTCCCTGCCACTAAGCGGTCCAGGGGACATCGATGAAACTGTTTCAGCGAATTTTTTTCGCCGTGCTTCTGGCCGGGCTGATTTCGGGCGCGGTGCTGGCGGCGATCCAGGCCTGGCGGGTCACGCCGCTGATCCTTGCGGCCGAAGTGTATGAGTCTGCCGAACCGGCGCACGAACACGACGCGGCCGCGGCCGTGCCAGAGCATCATCACGATGCCGCCGCATGGGCGCCGGCGGACGGGTTCGAGCGCACTGGCCTGACGGTGCTGGCCGATATCCTCACGGCCCTCGGCTTTGCCTTCATCCTCGCGGCGGTCTCGGTGCTGACGGGCATTCCGGTGACGGCGACCAATGGGGTGATCTGGGGGCTCTGCGGATATCTCACGTTCCAGCTGCTGCCGGCCTTCGGGCTGCCGCCGGAACTGCCGGGAATGCCGGCTGCCGATCTGGTGTCGCGCCAGGTCTGGTGGTGGGCGACGGCGCTCGCCACGGCGACGGCGCTGTTCGGGATCGCCAAATTCCGCAGCTGGCCGGCGGTCGCCATCGGCGCCGTGCTGCTGCTCTTGCCGCAGGTGATCGGGGCACCGGTGATCCCCGACGAGGCAAGCAGTGTGCCGGCGCATCTTGCGACGAGCTTTGCCGCCTCGGCGCTCACGGCTTCGGCCGCGTTCTGGCTGGTGCTCGGGCCGGCCTATGGCTGGCTCAGCGAACGGCTGGCGCGGGCGACAGAACCTCTAACCAAAAGGGTGCTCGCATGAGCAAGATTCCCGTCACGGTGATCACCGGCTTTCTCGGCTCGGGCAAGACGACGCTGATCCGGCATCTGCTCGGCCACGCCAAGGGCAAGCGGATTGCGCTGATCATCAACGAGTTCGGCGACCTCGGCGTCGACAAGGAAGTGCTGGCCGCCTGCGGCGAGGAGACCTGCCGCGAGGAGGACATGATCGAACTCTCGAACGGCTGCATCTGCTGCACCGTGGCCGAGGATTTCATCCCAACGATGGAAACGCTGCTCGGCCGGGCCGAGCGGCCCGACCACATCATCATCGAGACCTCGGGGCTCGCGCTGCCGCAGCCCCTGATCCGCGCCTTCAACTGGCCCGAGATCAAGGCGCAGGTGACGGTCGACGCGGTGGTGACGGTGGTCGATGCCGCGGCGCTGTCGGAGGGCCGCTTTGCGGCCGACGAAGCCGCGGTGGCGCGGCAGCGGGCGGCCGACGAGATGCTCGACCATACGACGCCGCTCGGCGAACTGCTGAAGGACCAGCTGGTCGCGGCGGATCTCGTGATCGTCAACAAGACCGACCTCGTCGGCGAAGCGGCGCTGGCGGACGTGGAACAGCGTTTGCGGGCCGAGATGCGGCCGGGTACCGGCATGATCCGGGCCAGCAACGGCCATGTCGATCTTGCGGCGCTGCTCGGCCTCGGGCTGGCTGCCGAAGACCATCTCGATGGCCGCGACAGCGCGCATGAGCTCGAGCATGGCGGCGAAGGCCACGAGCACGACGACTTCGACTCGTTCTCGCTGCGCCTGCCGCAGGTGCAGAGCCGCGACGAGCTGCTAGGGGTGATCGAACAGACGATCCGCGCCCACGATGTGCTGCGGCTCAAAGGGTGGGCCGCCCTGCCCGGCTCGGACGCGCGGCTCGCGATCCAGGCCGTCGGCCCGCGGGTCGATGCGTGGTTCGACCGGCCATGGAAGCCGGACGAGGTGCGCGAGACCGCGCTGGTGGTGATCGGGGAAAGCCCGCTCGACCATGCGGCGATCAGCCAGAGCCTGATGCGGGCGAGCCGCATCGCGGCCTGATGCATCTGCTTGCGGCGCAAGCCGGCGCATTGCAGCAGGAGGGCGAGGCGATCGACCTCGGGCAGACGCCGGGGGCGATTGTGTTTGCGTCGGCGGCGGATTCGGAACTGGCGCTCTTGGCGGGAGCGGTGGACCGGGCCGGCACGCGCGACGTGCGGCTCGCCAACCTGTTGCGGCTGTCGCACAATCTGTCGGTTGACCTCTGGATCGAGCAGACGGTCCGGCATGCGCGGCTGGTGGTGATCCGGCTGCTCGGCGGGCCGGCCTACTGGCCGTACGGGGTCGAGCAGCTCGAGGCGCTGACGCGGGACGGGCGGTTCACGCTGGCGCTGCTGCCGGGGGATGCGACGCCGGATCCGATCTTGCAACAGCGTTCTACGGTGAGCAACGAGGCGTGGACGGCGCTGCATGGGCTGTTCGTGGCCGGTGGGCCGGAGAATGCGGATGCGGTGGTGGCGAGGCTGGTGGCGCTGGCGGCTCCTTCGCCTCCCTCCCCCTTGAGGGGAGGGAACGAGGGTGGGGGTCAAGTTGCGGGCGCCCAGTTGAGGTCGGAACCCCCACCCCCTGCCCCTCCCCTCAAGGGGGAGGGGAGCGAGGGTTCACTGTCGTCCCCCAAACCCTTCCCG
>JANXSI010000118.1 GCA_025352765.1 Devosia sp.
GATCATCGCTTGGCTAACCTTGCTCGAGGTGTCAGCGTCGGCCTTCAGCGCCGCTTCGGGTGTCTTGCCCTTGGATGTGAACCCGATCGAAACGAACACGATATCCGGTCTTGCGACCACCGAACCGGTGCCGCTCGCCGCGAAAGACGTCACCCCATCTGCAAAAGATGTGGTGACTGAAAAGATCAGCAGGCCGCTTGTAGCCACCCAGTGCAAAGCACGCACAGAAACCTCCCCTAATGTAGACCCGCGACCATCAAGTTATGGCCGCGCGGCAACATTATGTTGCTGCGCGGCCCGAATTGGGACGTTTGAAGCGAGCGCCTCCAGTGTTGCGGAGTTACCGCGGCTGCTCAAGGTCCCAGTTGACGTTGACGTCGATCGAGAAGGTGAGCTGGCCGACTTCGACCGGCACGGCAGCGACATCGCGCGAGGCGAATTCGGCCTTGGCGGCGTAGGGCATCGGCGGGGCGTTGTAGCCCTGCTGCTCGCTGATCAGCGACAAGGACGCCAGTTCGACGCCAGCCGCTTGGGCATACAGGTCCGCCTTGCTCTTGGCGTCAGCGAAGGCGGCCTTGCGGGCTTCGTTGTAGAGTTCCGTTGGGTCCTCGACGGCAAAATTGATGCCCGAGATGGTGTTGGCACCGACGGTCACTGCCTGGTCGAGGACGGCGCCGAGCTTGGTCAGGTCGCGGACGTGGACGGTGACGCCATTGGTCACGGTGTAGCCGACGATCTTGGGCGGCAACTGGTAGCCGTTGGCGTCCTTCTGATCGGTGTAGACGTAGTTGGGATTTACCGAAAAGCCGGACGTCTGGATGTCGACCGACTCGATTCCGGCGGCCTTCAGCGTGGCGATCAGGGCGGTCATGTCCTTGGTATTGGCGTCGAGCGCCTCTTTAGCGGTGGTGCCCTGAGAGGTAACGCCCGAGGTCACGTAGGCGGTGTCCGGGGCGGCCATGATCTCGCCGTGGCCTGTGATCTGCATGGACCCGGCGGCGAAAGCCGGCGAGACGAGGGCCATGGCGAAGGTCAGGGGAATAAAGGCGGTCAGCAGGCGCATAGAAAGTCTCCTTGGGGCGGTCCGGTGCGTCACCGGCTATGTGCAGTTACAGCTAAGACGCGGCTGAAATGGGAAGCCTTGGAAGAAATTGCGACAAAAGGCTGATGCACGTACGTCGGCGTTTGCTGGACAGGCCCCGACAGGGCGGGTTAGGTAGCGCGGCTACAAAGGGACCGACATGTCAGCTATGATCCTGCCATCCGAGGGCCTGCTGCTCGGGCGCGCCCGGGTACCGGGTTTTGCCCATCCCCGCGTGATCACCGTGCGCGACGGCCAGGTTTTCGACATCACGGCGCCGGGCTCCGCCACGACCCGCGATATTTGCGAACTGGCCGATCCGGCGAGCGCCGTCAAAGCGGCACCGGGCACCCCGCTGGGTTCAGTCGACGCAGTTCTCGCCAACAGCTGGGCCGACCACATATCAGACACCGCCCCGTCGCTGCTGTCGCCGATCGACCTGCAGGCCGTGAAGGCGGCCGGCGTCACCTTTGTCGTGTCGCTGCTGGAGCGGGTGATCGAGGAGCAGGCGCGCGGCGACAAGGCCAAGGCAGACCTGCTGCGCACCGACATCCTGGGGCTGATCGGCACCGATCTCAGCCAGCTCGTGCCCGGATCCGAGACTGCCATGAAGGTCAAGGCAACGCTGATCGCGCGCGGTGTGTGGAGCCAGTATCTCGAGGTCGGGATCGGGCCCGACGCCGAAATCTTCACCAAGAGCCAGCCGATGTCGACGGTCGGCTTCGGCGCCGATGTCGGCATCCTGCCGATTTCGGAATGGAACAACCCGGAGCCGGAGGTTGCGCTGGTCGTTGCAAGCGATGGCGGGATCGTCGGCGCGACGCTGGGCAACGACGTCAATCTGCGCGATGTCGAAGGGCGCTCGGCGCTGCTGCTCGGCAAGGCAAAGGACAACAATGCCTCGGCGTCGCTCGGGCCGTTCATCCGGCTGTTCGACCAGAGTTTTTCGCTCGCCGACGTCAAGACGGCCGAGATCGGGCTCAAGGTCACCGGCGAGGACGGCTTCGTGCTCGAGGGGCATTCCTCGATGAGCCAGATCTCGCGGACGCCGGAATCGCTGGTCGCCGCGGCGATCGGGCGGCATCACCAATATCCCGACGGGTTCGTGATCTACCTCGGCACGATGTTTGCGCCGGTCAAGGATCGCGGCGGCGTCGGCAAAGGGTTCACCCACAAGCCCAACGACATCGTGACGATTTCGACGCCGAAACTGGGCTCGCTTTCCAACCGCGTGCGCCTATCTACAGAGTGTCCGCCCTGGACCTATGGCGCGAGCCATCTGCTGCGCGATCTGGCGAAGGCGGGATTGCTGTAGTTTTCGAGAAACCCGGACCTCGTGCTTCGACAAGCTCAGGATGAGGTCCTCAGACATTTCAGTAGCCCTCTTGGTGAGCGTATCGAACCAAGAGGGCGTTGCATCGGACGGAACGGAAAAATGGAAAACCTGCACCAGAACCTGATCAATGGCGAATGGGTCGGCACCGAGGGGTCGCCCAACATCAATCCGTCCAACACCGACGAAGTGATCGGGCACTACGCGCAGGCGACTGCCGCCGATGCACAGAACGCCATCGCAGCCGCCAAAGCGGCATTCCCGGCATGGTCGCGCTCGGGGTTGCTGGAACGGCATTCGGTGCTGTCCAAGACCGCGCACGAAATCCTTGCCCGGCGCAAAGAGCTGGGCGCGCTGCTCAGCCGCGAGGAAGGCAAGACCTTGCCCGAGGGGATCGGCGAGGCGACGCGCGCCGGCCAGATCTTCGAGTTCTTCGCCGGCGAGGCGCTTCGGCTTGCAGGCGAGATCATCCCGTCGGTCCGGCCCGGCGTCAGCGTCGAGATCACCCGCGAGGCCGTGGGCGTCGTCGGCATCATTACGCCGTGGAATTTCCCCATCGCCATCCCGGCGTGGAAGATCGCCCCGGCGATCTGCTACGGCAACACGGTGGTGTTCAAGCCGGCCGACCTCGTGCCGGGATCGTCGTGGGCGATCGTCGACATCCTGCATCGCGCCGGCCTGCCGAAGGGCGTCCTCAACCTGGTGATGGGCCGCGGCTCGATCGTCGGGCAGGCGATGCTCGACAGCAAGGACGTGAGCGCGCTGACCTTCACCGGCTCTGTCGGCACGGGCCGCCGCGTTGCCGACTCCAGCGTTAAGGTGATGCGCAAGTTCCAGCTCGAAATGGGCGGCAAGAACCCGACCATCGTCCTCGATGACGCCGACCTCAAGGTCGCGGTCGAAAGCGTTGCGCAGAGTGCGTTCTTTTCGACCGGCCAGCGCTGCACGGCCTCGTCCCGCGTCATCGTTACCGAAGGCATCCACGACAAGTTCGTCGAGGCGCTGGCTGAGCGCGTGCGTCACCTCAAGGTGGGCGATGCAATGGAAAAGGGCATCGAGATCGGGCCGGTGGTCGATCCGAGCCAGCTCAAGCAGGACACCGACTATATCGCCATCGGCAAGGCCGAGGGCGCAAAGCTGATGGCCGGCGGCGAACGCCTGACGCTCGGCAAGCCCGGCTACTATCTGCAGCCGACGCTGTTCACCGAAGCCACCAACCAGATGCGCATTTCCCGCGAGGAGATCTTCGGGCCCGTGGCGTCGGTGATCCGGGTCAAGGACTACGACGAGGCGCTAGCGACGGCCAACGACACCGAGTTCGGCCTCTCGGCCGGCATCGTTACCACCTCGCTCAAGTATGCGACGCACTTCAAGCGCAACTCGGAAGCCGGCATGGTGATGGTCAACGTGCCGACCGCGGGCGTCGACTTCCATGTGCCGTTCGGTGGCCGCAAGGGCTCGAGCTACGGTCCCAAAGAGCAGGGCAAATACGCGGCGGAATTCTTCACGCAGGTGAAGACGGCCTATACCGCCGCCGGCTGATCCTTTGGACGTCCGACGCGTGACGTGACATGAAAAGGCCGTCCGGTCCGCCGGGCGGCCTTTACGTTTGCCGAGCGTGGAGGCAAACCGTCACATCTTCTTGCTGGCGATCGACGTCTCGAAGATCGCCCGGAGCGTGTCGGAGGCGGGCGTCTCAGAGACGCTGCCGTCGCTGCCGCGGGTGACGGTGCCGAGGCTGTCGAGGGAGGAGCCGGCATCGCCGGCGAAA
>JANXSI010000184.1 GCA_025352765.1 Devosia sp.
CTCGTGTGTTGAGCTGAGGCCGTTGTGCGTGATGAACACGTCCGACGAGCTCAACACCGCAAGTTGATTTGCGTAGTCAAGGACAAGCGCGCCGCGCTGTTCTATGGTTCGCCGCACCACCGGAGCGATTGCGCCGCCTCCTAAGCCGATGGTGAGTGCCAGGCCAGGGCGCGAGGCCACGGCCTCCGATATTGCCACCATTGCGGCACTCGCCACCTCCGGCCAATACTTCCACACGATAGTGCCAAATGACGCGTAGATGCGAAGGGGGCCGTCGCGCCTGGCCAATGTCCCGGCGCTTTTTATGGCTTCTTTCGGCAAAGACCCAAAGTAGGCGATTGGGGCAAGGCGGCTGCTTTCGTCTTCAGTAAGCCACTCCCGCGGTTCACGATAAATGTTGAGCCACGGACTGGGATCACTGACGTACGAAAAAGGCGTAACCTCGGGAATTCCATACACTGCACGAATGCGTTCAACAGCGAGTGCGCACTGGGTCGAAACGCTTACCCTAGGATCGGTCTCGAGTTTGCGCCTGAATGCGATCGAGTCGGCGGCGTGACCGAAGGTCAACGCAACGTACGGGAGATCAAGTTTCTTCGCGACGAGTTTGGCCACGAGTGCGAAGCTTCCCTGCAATATCAGCGAGGCCCCCCAGGCTTTGACTTCGACGGCCAGACTCTCGGCACGATCCGCAGCGAACGCGACAAAGCGCATAGGGAATGGACTTGAACTGCTATCGGACAGCTCCAGCGGAAAATCAGCAAACAAATCCGAGAACTCGCAGTCGATGGCGAGGATGTCGGTGCGAAGCCGCAGTGCCGTCCACACTCGGACAACGGCACCGGCGCGACGAAGTTCGTCCAGCACCGGAAGCGTCGTATGGAAGTAGGTCGGATCAGCGACTATGCATGCGATTCGCCTTTTCGTCATTTCCGACTCCGCCATCGTTGCCTCAAGAGAGATAAGTTCGTGAGCTGATGCAATAGTGCCACTGCAGCGCAGCAAATCGAACGCAGGGTTGCCAAAGTCCTCGGATCGCGCTCTAAACACTTCATCCGGGGGCAGTTGAAATGTTGAATCGGAACCTGTTGGTAGCCTTGCTCGGCACTGTGAGCGTTTTTGCCTGGCAGGCTTCGGCGGATGCAGCGGACCTGATCATGTCCCCGGCTCCCATCGTAGAGCAGGGCGACGCAATGCTCCCGGCAGTCTCGAGCGTTAACGGGAAGTGGGAAATTGACCCAGGCCTTCTGACGGGTGGGGCTCTAATCAGGGGCGCAGGTTCGGTCACAGTGCCGCTCGGCGACCGGTTTGGCCTACAGGGCGATGTACTTGGCTCATGGAGCAGCGCCCATGGACTGGTGTATGGTGGTGCGTTGCACGCCTTCACCCGTAACCCCTCAATCTATCTCGCTGGTATTACCGCCGGTGTCGTCGTGGCTCCTGGCGCAACCATCGGCGCATTGGGTGCTGAAGGTGAGCTTTATCTCGACCGGATTAGCCTTGAGGGCTGGGCGGGTCTTGCAGGACTGAACTACGTCGACCCTGCAATGCTGGACAAGGTCGGCGCATTCGCGATCGGCGATCTAGCTTACTATGCGACAGATGACTGGCGCCTCACGCTTGGTGGTAGCTACGTGCTCGGTGACCTCTCTTTGCACACAGGAACAGAGTACCTGTTCCATGACTTGGGGGCCCCATTATCTCTTACTGCCGATGCGCGACTCCACAACGGTGGCGGGTACACTCTCACTGTGGGCTTGAAAGGATACTTTGGAGGGGACGAGAGCAAGTCTCTCATTGAACGCCAGCGCCAAGACGATCCGCGTAACCGTGCGCTTGACATGTTTGGGGCCACGGGTGATCAGCTTTATGCGACGACTCCAGGGCCTGTCACATACACAGATCCGGAGGCTTCGGCCGAAGCATGCGCGTTCTTCGGTGGAACCTGGGATCCCCAGCAGAACCCAGAATGCAGTGGCACAACATCCGGTCCTTGGGCATAAGCCGACAAGGCCGCTAGGATCTAGGCGTCGCTTGCCGCGGCAGCCAGTTGTTGACGTACTCGGCGATCTTCCCATTGGGGCCGGGTTCAATGCCAACAACGCGCACAAACCTGACCTCCGCATCTTCGAAGTAAGCCGCCCGAATACGTGTAGCGATCGCCGCTTCATCACCAACAATTTGCCAGTCGACCGGAACGTACCTGACTTCGAAAAGGTGCGGACCGGTCTGAGAAATCTGCCACTCGCTCGCGCCGAGAAGCTGTCGATCGGCCATTCTTAAATACGCCGCTCTGGCCCTGCCGTCTGGATGATAGAAGATCCCAGTTGACCGCCCGATAAGCCCAGAAATTTTGGGCAACGTGCGGCCGCAGCCGCAGGTTGGCATCCACTGGGCAATATCGCCCTGCTCATAGCGTATAAGAGGCTGCGCGCTATTGTAGAACGGCGTAACGATCACGCGCCCAGACTGGCCGACCGATGCGGGCTTGCCATACTCATCCAGAATTTCAACCAATACCGTTTCGGCATTGACGTGAAGGCCCTCGCCGGAGGGGCAGCCGTGGGCCAGCTGTCCGGCCTCCTTCGAGCTATAGAGCTCCGCAGTATGCGCGCCGAACACGCGCTGCATCGTCTCGCGCTCCAGTTGCCCCAGCATGGACCCTTGCGGCAGGAAGACGTCGAACTTTATCGAAACTCCCAGCCGCTCGGCCTCTAGTGCTAGCGCCTGAGCCGTCTTTGGGCCCGTCCCGAGATAGGCCGGCTTGATGCGCTCCATAAACTTGAGCACGTCCTCGTTACTTGTGAACCTGTTAATCTGCCACAATTCTCCTGCTGCGCTGGCCGGATCCCAAGGTGGCCCCCATGATCCTAACCGCGCTCCGTTGGGGAACGTCGCCTGGGTAGGGTTGTCGCCGAAGATCGAGCAGATGTCTTTGGCCCAATCCATCTGGTTCCAGCGGTACGAGCGAAAGCGGTTAGCATTAAGGGCAACTTGGGCAAGTTGAGTCGAACTGAGAGTGATCGCCGCCCCAGTGGTTCCAGAAGTTCGCGACATCGTACGCTGGCCGTGGGCCTGCGGTACAGAGCGCGCCAGAAGCTCGTCTCCTCGCTCTGTCATGTCCTTGCGGGTAAGGATCGGTATTTTACTCCAGCGATCCCAGTTGATGCCGCCGTCCTGACCGATGACCGCGTCGAGCCGAGTCGCATAAAATGGCACCTGCTTCTTGGCATGTATGATCAATTGCGAGAGTTGGCCGCGCTGGTACTCAAGCAGCGAAGTTGGGCTCCAACTTTGGCTCTCCATGAGCATGTCGAAAAATTGTCGCTGGAGGTCGGGCTTGGTAGTCATCACCAGACCCAACTCTAACCGGGGTCAGCGGTCAATGGCTCTCTGCGAGGCACTACCCGCGAGGGGTCTTTTCGTTGAGCGCCTAGCCCTTGACCTGCGCCAGCCGACTGAGCTGCTGCCGGTTTTGAGGACACCGAGTTAAGGTGTTTGGACTGCCCCTAGCCCAGTAGACAGGCCCCACCTATCCTTTGAGCATAGGGGGCAGCTTGTGAGTTCACAGAGATTTACCCCGGAGTTTAAGGAGGAGGCCGTTCGACAGGTGGTTGAACGGGGCTATGGCGTGCCGGATGTGGCCGCCCGTTTGGGCGTGTCGGCGCATAGCCTTTACAAGTGGGTCAAGGCTGTTTCGCCGAACCGCTCAGAGCAGCAGTCGCAGGAACTTCTGGAGGCCAGGAGCGAGGTTCTTCGCCTGCGCTCGCAGCTGAGGCGGGTCGAGGAGGAGCGGGATCTGCTAAAAAAAGCCGCGCGGTACTTTGCCAGGGAACCCGAGTGAAGTACCGCTTCATGAACGAGCATCGCCGCGATCATGCCATTACGTTGTTGTGCCGGGTTTTGCGGGTGGCTCGCGCCGGGTTTTACGCATGGCTCCACGAGCCCGTGAGCGATCACGCCAGGGAAGATGCCCGCCTGCTCGATCTTGTCCGCGATTCCTACGGTGCAAGTCATGGCGTTTACGGTGCGCGTCGCATCTTCGGCGATTTGCGCGAAGTCGGCGAGGTCTGCGGGCTCCACCGTGTCGAACGCCTCATGCGTGAGAACGGTATCAAGCCCGTACGCGGTTACAAGAAGCCCCGGGCCATTGCAGGCCGCCCGTCCATCATCGCTCCGAACCACGTACAGCGCGCCTTCACTGTCGAGGCTCCCAACAAAG
>JANXSI010000122.1 GCA_025352765.1 Devosia sp.
GGGGCGCCGTGCGGGACGATTCTTCTCTTCGAAGTGTACTCGAGACCTATCGGGCGGTGTCGATCGGAGGCGCGATCCTCGTGGCGCTGACGTTTGCGTTCAGCGTCGCCGGCGTCGTCGTCTCGGTCCACGCGGCGCCGCAGCTGGTCTGGTTCCCGCTAGGAGCGGCGTTGACGATGGCCCTGATGCTGGTTCTCTGGCGGATTGGCTACCGGATGTTGCGCGAACAGCTTGCCAAGGCCGAGATGCAGCGGCTCGAGGGCATCGCGCGCGCGCACCGCGATGCTTTGACGGGCGCCTTCAACCGCTCCTACTTCATCGGCGAGTTGAAGCGTCACGTCTATACCGGCGCCATGGTGCCGATGGGCTATCTGCAACTCGACATGGACCACCTCAAGGCCGTCAACGACGGGCAGGGGCATGCGGCAGGCGACGCCGCACTGCTGCATCTCATCGAGACCATCCGGCGGGTGATCCCCGACGCGATCATCGGGCGGCTCGGTGGCGACGAATTCGGCATTGCGCTCATCGGTCAGGACAACAAGCGGGCTCTCGGCAAGCTGGCCGATCGGCTGCTCGGCGAACTGCGCCGAGAGGTCAAGATCGGCGATCGTATGACGCGGCTGTCGGCAACGATCGGCATCGCCGTGGCTCCCTTCGACGCCGAGGGCGACGTCGAACTGATGAGCCGGGCGGATCTCGCCCTCTATCGCGGCAAAAAGCAGGGCCGGGCGATGGCCCTCACCTATGACCACGACATGCTGGTCGACGACCGCCATGCCCGCAGCATCATGCGCGAATTGCGCGGCGCGCTGCTGCTCAACAAGATCAAGGTCTACTACCAGCCGGTCTATGACGTGGATGGTGTCACCCTGCGCTCATACGAGGCACTGGTGCGGTGGCACCACAGCCATCGCGGGGTCGTGCTGCCGGGGCAGTTCATCGCCGTCGCCGAGCAGAGCGACATGATCGACCGGCTGGGGGAGGCAGTCCTGAGGCAGGTGTGCATCGACATCGACCGTCTGGATGCGCCCGTTGCGGTCAATGTTTCGCCGGTCCAACTCCGCCGCCCGGAATTTGCCGAGCGATTCATCGAGATGCTGGGGCAAGCCGGCGTCGCCGGACCCAGAATTGCGATCGAGGTGACCGAAAGCGTGCTGATGAAGGCCGGCGGCGTTGAGACGGCCAATCTCAATACGCTGCGCCGACACGGCGTGCGCATCGCCATCGACGATCTGGGGGCGGGCCATGCCAGCCTCGAATATCTACGCAGCTTCGCCTTCGACTTCATCAAGATCGACCGCAGTCACATCGCCAAACTGCTCAAGAGCCCGGTAGACCGCGCCATCGTGACCGCCGTCTGCGACGTCGCCCGGGCGCTCGACGTCGAGGTGATCGCCGAGGGGGTCGAGACCAGGGAACAGCTCGAGCAATTGCGGCGCATCGGCTGCAATTCGGTCCAAGGCTACCTGCTCGGCCGCCCGGTTCCGCTCGCGGCCCGCAGCCTGATGCTAAAGAAGCAGGCCGCCTGAACCGTCGCGCAGTTGCGTCCGGCTTCGGCGCCCGTCTATAAAGGTCGTCGGGAAGCCTGTCGCGCAGTTCGGAGCAGTTTATTGGACCTGAAGCGGATCAACGAGCACATCAGCGTTTCGCCGCAGATCAACCCGGTCGACTTGGTCGCCATCAAGGCTGCCGGATTCGTGACCGTGATCAACAACCGTCCCGACGGCGAATCGCCCGATCAGCCCAGTTCCGCCCAGATGCAGGCGGCCGCGGAGGCGGCGGGGTTGGCCTACCACTACATCCCGCTTGGCCGTGACGGGGTTTCGCCCGACATGGTGGCAGAGACGGAGGCCGTGCTCGAGGGGAGCAACGGCCCGGTGTTTGCCTATTGCCGGTCTGGCACGCGCTCGACGACGTTGTGGGCGCTCTCCCAGGCCGGAAAACTGCCCGCCCAGGAGATCGTCTCGGCCGCCGCGCATGCAGGCTACGACATGTCCCATCTGCTGGGCCATCTGAGTCAGAAATAGGAGCCGCAAGGCTCCTTTCTCGTATTTGGTGCTGGCGGAAACGCCCCTTCCCCTCTCGCTCGGAACTGAGTCATGTCGATCAAGAAGATCCTCGTCGCCAATCGCAGCGAAATCGCCATTCGGGTGTTTCGCGCCGCCAACGAACTTAACATCAAGACCGTCGCCTGCTACGCCGAAGAGGACAAGCTGGCGCTGCACCGCTTCAAGGCGGACGAGGCGTACCTGATCGGCAAGGGCAAGGGGCCGGTCGAGGCCTATTTGCAGATCGACGAATACATCCGCGTGGCCCGGGTTTCGGGCGCCGATGCGATCCATCCCGGCTATGGCCTCTTGTCGGAATCGCCGGAGTTCGCCGAGGCCTGCGAAGACGCCGGCATCATCTTCATCGGCCCCAGGCCGCAGACCATGCGCGACCTCGGCAACAAGGTTGCTGCTCGCAACATGGCGATCGCGTCCAACGTGCCCGTGGTGCCGGCCACCGAGGCGTTGCCCGACGACATGAACGAAGTGCGCCGCATGGCCGCCGAGATCGGCTATCCGCTGATGCTCAAGGCAAGCTGGGGCGGCGGTGGCCGCGGCATGCGCCGGATCATGGACGAGTCGACCCTGGTCGCTGAGGTCTCGGAGGGCAAGCGCGAGGCCAAGGCGGCGTTCGGCAAGGACGAGATGTATCTCGAAAAGCTGATCGAGCGCGCGCGCCACGTCGAGGTGCAGCTGATCGGCGACGAGCACGGCAATCTCGTCCATCTGTTCGAGCGCGACTGCTCGGTGCAGCGGCGCAACCAGAAGGTCGTCGAGCGGGCGCCGGCGCCCTATCTTAGCGACGAGGTGCGCGAGCAGCTGACCGGCGCCGCGCTCCGGCTCGGCAAGGCGGCGAACTATCGCGCCGCCGGCACGGTCGAGTTCCTGCTCGATGCCGACACCAACAAGTTCTACTTCATCGAAGTGAACCCGCGCATCCAGGTCGAGCACACGGTGACCGAGGTCGTCACCGGCATCGACATCGTCAAGGCGCAGATTCACCTGCTCGAGGGCGCCGTCATCGGTACGCCCGAATCCGGTGTGCCGCTGCAAAAGGACATAAGGCTCAACGGCAACGCCATCCAGTGCCGCATCACCACCGAGGATCCGGAAGAGAACTTCATTCCAGATTACGGCCGGATCACCGCTTATCGCGAGGCGACCGGTTTCGGCGTCCGGCTCGACGGCGGTACCGCCTATGCGGGTGCGATCATCACCCGGTTCTACGATCCACTGCTCGAAAAGATTACCTGCTGGGCGCCCGGCGCCGAGGAGGCCATCGCCCGCATGCACCGCGCGCTGCGCGAGTTCCGCATCCGCGGCGTTTCGACCAATCTGGCCTTCCTCGAAAACATCATCACCCACCCCGATTTCGTCAACAACCGCTACACCACGCGGTTCATCGACACGACGCCGGAGCTGTTCGATTTCAAGCGTCGAAAGGACCGGGCGACCAAGCTTCTGAGCTATATCGCCGACGTCACGGTCAACGGCCACCCCGAAGTCCGCGACCGGCCGCGGCCGCCGGCCGACGCGATCGAGCCGATCGTGCCGCTCTATGAACCCTTGATGCTGATCGAAGGCTCGCGGCAGGTGCTCGAGCGGCAGGGGCCCAAGGGTCTCGCCTCGTGGATGAAGCAGCAGAAGGGCGTGCTGTTCACGGACACCACGATGCGCGACGCGCACCAGTCGCTGCTCGCGACACGCATGCGCAGCTACGACATCACCCGTATCGCCGAGGCGTATTCGCGCGGCCTGCCCAACCTGTTCTCGCTCGAATGCTGGGGTGGAGCGACGTTCGACGTCTCGATGCGCTTCCTCAACGAGGATCCGTGGGAGCGGCTCGCCGCGGTGCGCGAAGGCGCGCCCAACATCCTGACGCAGATGCTGCTGCGCGGCAGCAATGGCGTCGGCTACACCAACTACCCCGACAATGTGGTGAAGTTCTTCGTCCGCCAGGCGGCGAAGGGCGGCGTCGATGTGTTCCGCATTTTCGACTGCCTCAACTGGGTTGAGAACATGCGCGTCTCGATCGATGCGGTGGCCGAGGCCGACAAGGTGGCCGAGGGCGCCATCTGCTACACTGGCGATCTGCTCGATCCGGATCGGGCGAAGTACGACCTCAAATACTACGTGGCGCTGGCCAAGGAACTTGAGGCCGCCGGGGCGCACGTGCTCGGCCTCAAGGACATGGCGGGCCTCCTGAAGCCGGCGGCCGCCAAGAAATTGATTGCGACTCTGAAGCAGGAGATCGGGCTGCCGATCCACCTTCACACGCACGACACCTCGGGAGCGGCGGCGGCAACGATCATGGCCGCGGTCGAGGCCGGGGTCGATGCGATCGATGCGGCGATGGATGCGCTGTCGGGCACCACCTCGCAACCGACGCTCGGCTCGCTCGTTGCCGCACTCAAGGACGACTGGCGCGATCCGGGGCTCGACAGCAACGTCATCCGTGAAATTTCGTTCTACTGGGAAGCGGTGCGGGCGCAATATCGGGCCTTCGAGAGTGAACTGCGGTCAGGCGCGTCGGAGGTCTACCTCCACGAAATGCCCGGCGGGCAGTTCACCAATCTCAAGGAGCAGGCACGCTCGCTCGGGCTCGAGAGCCGCTGGCACGAGGTCGCCAAGACCTATGCCGACGTCAACCAGATGTTCGGCGACATCGTGAAGGTGACGCCGAG
The DNA here is from genome assembly GCA_025352765.1 of Devosia sp. Lineage (GTDB taxonomy): Bacteria > Pseudomonadota > Alphaproteobacteria > Rhizobiales > Devosiaceae > Devosia_A. Next base: position 4,736 of record JANXSI010000122.1, read on the forward strand.
TTCCAAGGTGGTGGGCGACATGGCGCTGTCGATGGTCTCCTCCGGCCTGACGCGGGCCGAGGTCGAAGATCCGAGCCGCGACGTCTCGTTCCCGGATTCGGTCGTGGGGTTCTTTGCCGGCGATCTCGGGCAGCCGCCGGGCGGCTTTCCCGAAGCGCTGCAGAAGAAGGTGCTGAAGGGCAGGGCGCCGCTCACCGAGCGTCCGGGATCCTATCTCAAGGATGTCGACCTCGAGGCCGAGCGCGCCAAGGTCGCGGCGGAGACCGGCGAGCCGATCGACGATTTCCGCCTCGCCTCGACGCTGATGTACCCCAAGGTCTACGCCGATTTCGCCAAGACGCAGGACAAGTACGGCCCAACCGCCGTGCTGCCGACCCCGGTCTATTTCTACGGGCTGACGCAGGGCCAGGAAATCTTCGTCGAGATCGAGCGCGGCAAGACCATGGTCATCAACTACCTCGGCCGCGCCGAGACCAACGAGAAGGGGCAGGTGCGGGTGTTCTTCGACCTCAACGGCCAGCCGCGCACCATCACCGTGCCGGACCGCCTCAAGGTCGGCGACATCCAGGTGCGGGCCAAGGCGGCGCTCGGCGATGCCAAGCAGGTCGGAGCGCCGATGCCCGGGGTGATCTCGGGGCTCACCGTCAAGGTCGGCGATACCGTCAAATCCGGCGACGTGCTGCTCTCGATCGAAGCCATGAAGATGGAAACCGCCATCCACGCCGAAGCCGACGGGGTGATCGCCGAAGTCACGGTGAAGCCGGGCGACCAGATCGACAGCAAGGATCTGCTGATCCGATTCGAATGAGGGACGGGCTCGACAGAATGATCGAGCCGAAGTCGCTCAGCTGCCGCGAATGAGGCTCGCTACCACATAGGCGGCGAGGACCACGAACCCATAGGTCAGACGCCATCGCCCAGTTCTCGCGGGCGTTGCGGTGCGCGCTTCGCAAATGCAGCCCGCCGGCGAGACCTTAATAGAGGCCCGTGACGATTGCGGCGGGCAGCACCCAGTCGGGCCGGATGATCGAGGCGATGCTGAGCAGCCCCAGTGCGGTGTTGGCGAAACCGAGCTCGACCACGATCTTTTCGGCCCCGGGCGTCTCGATCTCGAAGATGTCCCTCGCGGTGAAGGCCGGATTGGCCATCTGGCGTAGGCCGGCGATCAGCAGCCGCAGGCCGCTGGCCCAGAACACAAACCATCGGCTAATCAGGAAGAGCCAGTCGGCATTGGCGATGGCGTGCTCGATGATGATCGAAGCGACGGGAAACACGCCCATCAGCAGGATGATCATCGCGTAGTACATCTCGCCGGCCCCGTTTGGGCGGTTTTAGCCGCGCCGCGTCCCATGGTCTAGGGCGCCCACACAGCGAGCCGTCGCGCCATAATCCCGCCATCTGCCGAGAAGATGTCAGTCCCATGCACAGTTGACCCGAGCCCTGCACCCGACCTCCGCCGCGCGAAATTCCGCGCGCCCGCGATTCCGGTGCAAGGAGATCAACTTGGAACGTGCAGCACTCCCCTTTCTGCTTATCGCCAGCCCCGCAGCCCGGCAGATGCTGGGACGCGACCTGCACAAGGTCGCCGTGATGGCG
>JANXSI010000227.1 GCA_025352765.1 Devosia sp.
TCCTGGTGTCGGGCCCCGACCTCGGCCAGCGCCTCGCCGCGGCCAACGGCATCGACGCCATGTTTGCCGTCGATCCGTGAGCGGTCGTCAGATGATGATCTGCGTGCCGATCTCGACCACGCGGCCGGTGGGGATGGAGAAATATTCGGTCGCGTCGGTGGCGGTCTTGCTGAGCCCGATGAACAGCCGGTCGACCCAGTAGGGCAGGCCACCCTTCAGCGAGGGCTTGATCGAGCGCCGGCTGAGAAAGAACGACGTCGACATGATGTCGAATTTCCAGCCAAGCTTGCGGGCCAGTGCCAGCGCGCGCGGAATGTTCGGCGACTCGACGAAGCCGAAGGTGACCACCACCCGCGCGAACAGCGGGCTCAGCGACTCGATGCGCACCTTGTCCTCGTCGGGCACGCGCGGCACGTCGGCGGTCACGACCGTCAGGATGACATTGTGCTCGTGCAGCACGCGATAGTGCTTGAGGCTGTGAAGCAGCGCGCTCGGCGCGCCAGTCGTGTCGGCGCTCAGAAACACCGCCGTCCCGGGGACGACGACGGGCGGCTTCTTTTCGAGATTGCCGATCAGGAATTCGAGCGGCACTTCCTCGCGCCGGGTCTTGACGAGGAGCCGCTCGCGCCCCGCCACCCAGACGAACATGATGGTGGCGAGCGCCGCGGCGAGCGTTGCCGGTGCCCAGCCGCCATCGACGAACTTTGCCGCGTTGGCGACGAAGAAACCGGTATCGATCAGGGCAAACGGCACGGCCGCGAGGGCCACCAGGGCGGCCCGCCATTTCCAGGTCTTCCACATCACGGCGGCCATCAGCACCGTGGTCAGTAGCATCACGCCGGAAACGGCGATGCCATAGGCCGACGACAGTGCCGCCGAACTCTTGAAGCTCAGCACCAGGGCCAGCACCGCCAGCAACAGGATGGTGTTGACCTGCGGCAGGTAGATCTGGCCGGCCTGCTTGTCCGAGGTGTGCAGCAGCGTCGTGCGCGGAATGATCTGCAGCGCCATCGCCTGCTGGACCAGCGAATAGGTGCCCGAGATCACCGCCTGGCTGGCGATTACCGTGGCGGCGGTGGCCAGCATCACCATGGGCAACCGGAACCAGTCGGGCGTCATGAGAAAGAACGGATCGACCGCCGCCTCCGCCCCGCCTCGGAGGACAAACGCCCCCTGGCCGAAATAGTTGAGCAGCAGCATCGGAAACACCAGGTAAGTCCAGGCGAGCGTGATCGGGCGGCGGCCGAAATGGCCCATGTCGGCGTAAAGCGCCTCGGCGCCGGTGACCGACAGGAAAACCGCCCCGAGGACGACCGAGGCGAGGCCCAGATGCGTCGCCACGAAGCCGATGGCGTAGGTCGGGCTCAGCGCCAGCAGCACCTGCGGCGCCCGCACGATCTGGACGAGGCCCAGCAGTCCGAGCAGCAGGAACCAGGCGAGCATGACCGGCCCGAAGATTCGTGAGATCCTGGCCGTGCCAAAACGCTGGATGACGAACAGCCCGATCAGGATGACGATGGTGGCCGGCAGCACGAAGGCCGCGAGGCTCGGGGTCACCGTCTCGAGGCCCTCGACCGCCGACAGCACCGAGACCGCCGGCGTAATGGCGGAATCGCCGAGAAACAGCGCCGAGCCGACGATGCCGATGACCAGGATAACGAATGGGCTCTTGCTGAAACTCGAGCGGGCCAGCGCCGTGAGCGCGAGGATGCCTCCCTCGCCGCGGTTGTCGGCGCGCATCACGAAGGCCACGTACTTGATCGAAACGATCAGGAACAGCGCCCAGGCGATGAGCGACAGCATGCCGAGCAGGTCATCGGGCGTCGGCACACCGTTGACGACCGCCAGAGTCTGCCGGAAGGCGTAGATCGGGCTGGTGCCGATGTCGCCATAGACCACCCCGAGGGCGCCCAGCAGCAGCGTCCGCGCCGGTTCAGCGACATGGCCCGGCAGGTCATCGTTCCGTTCCGTGACGATCGGCGCACCTTTGAAGAAAGACCGTCTGCGTTAGGCTCGCCCGACGCTTCGCTACCCTATTATCCCGAAAGTCCCGCTCTTAGAAGCGCCAAGGGTGCCGCAGCCGGTATGCGACGCGGAATCAGCCGAGGCGGGACGGTGAGCCGGGCGAAACGGGGATCGTCCCGCCCGATCGCTCAGCCGCGCGCCGGATTGTCGACATAGACGTGCTGGCGGTCGTCCCAGATGATCCGCCCGCTGCCGGCGAGCAGCGCGAGAATGCCCTCGGCGATCATGTCGCGGTGACCGGGGTCGAGGTCGGTCTTGAGCCCGAGGGTATCGGCCACCGCGGCGGCTGTCAGTCCTGCCGGGTGGTCGGTGAGGAGCGTCACCACGGCGTCCTCGATGTATTCGAGGCCAAGCTGCGCCCGTTCCGCTTGCTGGAGGCTTCTCATGTGCGGGCTCCTGCTGCTTCGGCTTCGGCCGCGGCGACCTGTCGTTTGACGGCGACGAAACTGTCGGGGCTCACCGACATCGAGTCGATGCCGCAGTCGACGAGGAAGCGGGCGAACTCGGGATGGTCGCTCGGCGCCTGGCCGCAGAGGCCGATCTTGGCCCCTGCAGCGCGCGCCGCCCCGATGACGCTGCCGATCATCCACTTGACCGCCTCATCCTGTTCGTCGAACAGCCCCGCCAGTTCTCCCGAGTCGCGGTCAACGCCCAACGTCAGCTGCGTCAGGTCGTTCGAGCCGATCGAGAAACCATCGAAGCGTTTGGCGAATTCCTTGGCCAGAATGACGTTCGAGGGGATCTCGCACATCACATAGACCTGCAATCCCCTGTCGCCACGGACAAGGCCGTTCTCGGCCATCACCGCCAGCACCTTCTCGGCTTCGGCGGTCGAGCGGCAGAACGGAATCATCATCACTACATTTTCAAAGCCCATGGCGTTGCGCAGCCGCTCGATCGCCCGGCACTCGAGAGCAAAGCCCTCCTTGTACTTGGGCGAGTAGTAGCGCGAGGCGCCGCGGAACCCCAGCATCGGGTTTTCCTCGGCCGGCTCGAACTCGGCGCCCCCCAGGAGTCCCGCATACTCGTTGGTCTTGAAGTCGCTCATGCGCACGATCACCGGCTTGGGATAGACCGCCGCCGCGATGCGGGCGAGGCCGCGGGCGAGGTGATCGACGAAGTACTCGGGCTTGTCGTCATAGCCGACCGTCAGGGCAGCGATCTCGGCCTTGGCGGCCTCGTCCTTGAGGCTGTCGAACTTGACCAGCGCCATCGGATGCACCCGGATGGCGTTGGCGATGACGAACTCCATGCGCGCGAGGCCCACGCCGTCCGATGGCAACCGCCACCAGCGGAATGCCGCGCCCGGATTGGCGAGGTTGAGCATCACCTTGGTGTGCGTCTCGGGCAGATTGGAGACGTCGATGGTCTCGATGGTGAAGGCCGCCGTCCCCTCGTAGACAAAGCCCGTCTCACCCTCGGCGCAGGAGATCGTCACGTCCTGTCCGGTGTGGAGCAGATGCGTCGCGTCGCCGGTGCCCACCAGCGCCGGCAGTCCGAGTTCGCGGCTGACGATCGCCGCATGCGAGGTGCGGCCGCCATGGTCGGTGACAATCGCCGCAGCCCGCTTCATCACCGGAACCCAGTCGGGATCGGTGGTCGAGGTGACGAGCACGGAACCGTCGATGAATTTGTCGATATCCTTGACGTTTTCGATGAGGCAGACCTGACCGGTTACCACCGCGTCGCCGATAGCGATGCCCTTGACCAGCGTCTTGCCCTTGCTGCCGATCGAGTAGCTGCGGAAGGCGCCGGTGTCGCGCCGCGACTGCACGGTCTCGGGGCGGGCCTGGACGATGTACATTTCGCGGGTTTCGCCATCGCGGGCCCACTCCATGTCCATCGGGCAGCCATAGTGGCCCTCGATGGTGACGGCCCAGCGGGCGAGCGCCAGGATTTCCGCATCGGACAGCACAAACCCGGCGCGTTCGGCCTTGCTGGTCGGCACGTTGCGGGTCGGCGTCTCGCCGCCCGCATAGATCATCTTGATGGCTTTTTCGCCGAGCTGCTTTTCGATGATCGGTGTCAGCGCCGGGTTGTCGAGCAACGGCTTGAACACCTGATATTCATCCGGGTCGACGGCGCCCTGGACGACGTTCTCGCCCAGCCCCCAGGCGGCATTGATCAGTACCACCTTGTCAAAGCCCGTCTCGGTATCGAGCGAGAACATGACGCCCGAGCCACCGAGGTCCGAACGCACCATCTGCTGCACGCCGATCGAGAGCGCCACCTTCATGTGGTCGAACCCTTTGGCGCGGCGATAGCTGATCGCCCGGTCGGTGAACAGCGAGGCGTAGCAGCGGCGCGAGGCACTGAGCAGTTGCGCGACGCCGCGAATGTTGAGGTAGGTTTCCTGCTGGCCGGCAAAGCTCGCATCGGGCAGGTCCTCGGCGGTGGCGCTGGAACGCACCGCGACGTCGACCTCGGTCTTGCCGGCCCGGCGCGACAGTTCGGCATAGGCGTCGCTGATCCCCGCCGCGATTTCGGCAGGCCACTCGCCCTTGAGGATGAGGCCGCGAATGGCGGTGCCGGTTTCGGCGAGGCTCGTGCGCCCCTCCTGCCAGTCGGCGATCAGCGCGGCGATCTTCGGCCTCAAATCATTGCTGTCGATGAACTGCCAGTAGGCCTCAGCCGCCGTGGCAAAACCGGGCGGCACCTTGATGCCCTTGCTGCCCAGCGTCCGTACCATTTCGCCCAGAGAGGCATTCTTGCCGCCCACCTTGGCGACATCGGTCCGGCCCACAGTCTCGAACCAGTCGATCGACGTCGATTTCTGCAGCATCACGGTACTCCCCAGTTCCGGTCCTCGAGGCACTTGCCTGTTGCCCGACATGCTGCTGCCGGGCCGGGTCGCGGGCTTTGATCCGTGTCAAATCCCCGATCGCGCCCTGCGCCATCATGGCATGAACGGCCCGGCGCGTGTCGCTGCGGTGCAACGGACGGGAGAGAGAAATGGTCGAACTTTCAAGACATGCGCTGGTGGGCGCCATCGGCGGCACCTACATCAGCCTCGCCACGGCCGACATCGACGAGCTGAGCATCGCCAATTTCGCGCTTCTCAACAGCGCCAACTTCAAGAGCCCGATGGAAGCCATCGAGCGCTACCTCAAGACCATTCCGTCGATCCCCAACAAGGTCGGGCTGTCGATCGCGGGCGTCGTCGAAGGCAACCGGGCGAGCATGCAGAACCTGCCATGGTCGTTCGACTGGAACGATATTCGCGCTGTCACGGGTGCGCAGCACATTGCCTTCATCAACGAGTTCGAAGCGCTGGCCCTGGCCTTGCCGCACATGACCGACTACGACCTGCTCGACATCGGCCACGGCCACCCCAAGCTGCATGCGACCAAGCTGGTCGTCGGGGCGGGCACCGGTCTGGGCGCCGCGGCACTCGTCTGGGCCGGCGACAGATGGCTGCCGATGTCCGGCGCCAGCCGACTCGCGGCGTTTCCGGCACCGCTCGACGGCGAACTGGATATTGCCGCCGCCATCGCCCATGACGGCGAGCTGCTGGCCGGCGACGTGTTCTGCGGCAAGGGGCTTGTCGCCCTCTATGGCGCACTGATCAAGCGGGCAGGGGCCGATCTGCAGCCCCTCAAGCCGGCGCAGATCACCGAGGCGGCGCTCTCGGGCAAGAACCAGCTGGCGCGCGAAGGGCTCGACCTGATGGCCGGCTGGATGGGCCGCTTCGTCGGCGACCTGGCGCTGCATTTCGGTGCCCAGGGCGGCGTCTATCTCGCCGGCGGGCTGCCGTCCAACAGTGTGCCGGCGTTCCAGACGGGCCGCTTCCGGCAAGCCTTCGACGGCACGAACGAACGCGCCACCTATCTGGACCAGGTTCAGGTGCGGGTGATCAAGACCGGCTCGGATGCCGGGCTGCGGGGGGCCGCCATTGCACTCGCCAACAGCCTGCCGGTGCGCCCGGCGACGTCTAACCACCGGCACGGCGCGAAGATCGCCTGAGTGCCTGCGCGACCATGCCGAGTGGAGGTTCGACAATGACCGACCAAGTGCGCGAGATTCTCGGCTACTATGACGGCGAGCGGCCGGGCGTGAAGGCGAATTTGGCGCGCCTGCTGATGCAGGGGCGCCTCGCCGGCTCTGGAAAGCTGGTGATCCTGCCCGTCGACCAGGGGTTCGAGCATGGTCCGGCCCGGAGCTTCGCCGCCAACCCGGCGGCCTATGACCCGCGCTACGTGTTCGACCTCGCGATCGCCGCCGGCCTCAGTGCACTGGCGGCGCCGCTCGGTCTGCTCGCCGCCGGAGCCGATCGCTTTGCGGGCGAAATCCCGCTGATCCTCAAGGCCAACAACGCCAACGCGCTGGGGACGATCAAGGACGAGGCGATCACCGCCACCGTGCGCGATGCTCTGGAGCTTGGCTGCTCTGCCATCGGCTACACCATCTATCCGGGGTCTGACCGCCAGTACGACATGTTCGAGGAGGTCCGCGTCGGCGCCGCCGAGGCGAAGGCCAACGGCCTTGCGGTGGTGATCTGGGCCTATCCACGCGGCGGCAATCTCAGCTCCGAGGCCGAGACGGCGCTCGATGTGGTGGCCTATGGCGCGCACATTGCGGCGCTGCTTGGTGCCCACATCATCAAGGTCAAGCCACCGACCGCAATGGTCGCCGAACCCGAGGCCAAGGCCGCCTATGCGCCGCGCGCCGCCGAGTTCACGCAGCTGTCGCGGCGGATCGCCCACGTCGTCCAAGCGGCGTTCGACGGCCGCCGGATCGTGATCTTTTCGGGCGGGCCGGCGCGTGCCGACGCCGCCGTTCTGGACGAGGTGCGCGCCATCCGCGACGGCGGCGGCTTCGGCTCGATCATCGGCCGCAACGCCTTCCAGCGGCCGCGCGAGGAGGCCCTTGTGCTCCTCGACCAGATCGTTCGCATTCATCTGGGCCAGGACCGCTAGGGGCTGCCATGCCATCGATCCTGACCGTCACGCTCAACCCTGCGCTGGACGTCACCACGGCGGTGGACAAGCTGCTGCCGCAGCAGAAGCTGCGCTGCGGCGTGCCGCGCTACCACCCGGGCGGCGGCGGCGTGAACGTCTCGCGCGCGATCAAGGAACTGGGCGGGACCAGCCGCGCCTTCATCGCCGTCGGCGGCAATACGGGCGAGCAGTTGCAGGCGCTCCTGGCGAGGACCGGCATCGCCTGCGAGTTCTGGCCGCTGGGTCATGCGCCCGAGGTCGAGTCGCGCTTCTCGCTGACGGTGATGGAGGAGACGACCGGCCTGCACTATCGCTTCGTGCTGCCCGGACCGGCGTTTGGGGCGGGCGAGGACGACCGCATCCTCAGGCGGCTCGGCGAACTGATCGACGCCGATCCCGGCCTTGTGGTGGCAAGCGGCAGCCTGCCGCCCGGCATCCCCGCCGATTTCTATGCCCGTCTTGCGCGGATCGCGCGCGAGCGCGGCGCCAAATTCATCCTCGATACGCATGGTGAGGCGCTGCGTGCGGCGACCGCCGAGCGCCCTTACCTCATCCGGCTCAATCACCTCGAGGCGCAGGAGCTGGTCGGTGGCGAGGCGGTGGCAGCCGCGCACCGGCTGGCGCGCAGCCTGATCGACCGGCAGATGGCCGAAATCGCCATCGTCACCCTCGGCGACAAGGGGGCGATCGTCGGTACCGCCGACCGCGAGTTCGAGATCGCGCCACCCCGGGTCGAGGTCCACAGCACCGTTGGTGCCGGCGACAGCTTCGTTGCGGCTTTGACGGTCGGGCTCGCGTCGCACTGGTCGCTCGAGGACGCCGCGCGTTATGGCGTTGCCGCGGCGGCGGCTGCCGTCACCACCGAGGCGACGGAACTGTGCCGGGCCGACAAGGTCAACGCGTTCTTTGCCCAGATGGGCGGCCGGCTCCCTGCCGCTTCCCGCGCCGGCGACTGAGACTGCCGTCAGGCGCGATCTTCGGCCGACACGCTCCAGTGTGCCGCGGCGCGGATGATGGCGCGGCGCCGGTCGTCGCGCACCACGATGGCAATGCTGCCCATGTCGCGGTGCTGGGTGGCGTCGGCAACCGCATCGCGCAGCGTCAGCCGTGCGCGCGTCCGCGCCTCTTGCTCGCCGCCAATTTCGGCGCCAACCTCGTCGGTGAGGGCGAGGCCATTGTCATGGAAGTCAAAGAAGAACCTGGGCATCGTCGCACAGCACTTTCGTGGATCGTGATGCAATTTGCCTCGGCTTGGGGCCGCTGTGGTTGACGCATGTCAACGCCAGACGCTTCGCCGCGAAAAAACTCGACACTCGCACTGCCCGGCAGACTCGTGAACGCCGATTTGAGGCGGATCAAGGAACTGGCCCGTGGCATCGGCCACAAGCCATCGCGGGCGTCCGGGAGATCCCGGCCCCCGATCCAGGAGAGTAAAATGCAGACGTCCAGACTTGCCCTTGCCGCCCTTGCCGTGTTCGCCATGACGGCCGCTCCGGCGATGGCCGCCAACTTCGATGTGCAACTGCTCAACAAGGGCGCGGCCGGCGCTATGGTGTTCGAGCCGTCGCTGGTGAAGGTCGCTGTCGGCGACACGGTGACCTTCAAGCCCACCGACAAAGGCCATAACGTCGAAAGCATCAAGGGAATGATCCCGGACGGCGCCGAGGAGATCAAGGGCAAGACCAGCACCGAACTGGTGGTGACGTTCACCGTGCCGGGCGCCTACGGCCTCAAATGCATGCCGCACTACGCCATGGGCATGGTGGCGCTAGTGGTCGTCGGCGACGTCCCGCCCGCCAATCTCGAGGCCGTCAAGGCGGTCAAGCATCCCAAGCCGGCGCAGGCGCGCTTCGATGCCGATTTCGCCGAGCTCGCCGAATAGCCTCGTCCGGGCGCCGGGCCGATCGGCGCGGCCCGCCGGTGGCGCTCACCCCTAGTGGTGGGCGCCCTTCATTTCGCGCAGTTCCTCGACCGAACGAACGACCTTGCGGGCGGCGCCGCTCCAGTCGCTGGTCTTGAGCGTCGACTTCGCCAGCCGCGCCTTGGCGCCGGGGATGGCGTCGGCGTATTGCGGCAGCCACTGCGCCTGCGCGACGACCATCTCGTCGACCATTTGCCAGACCTCGTCGGGCGTGCAGATGGCGCCGACCAAGGGGTCATGGAGCACCGCGAGCTTCAACAGGTCAAGATCGCCGGTGACTGCCGCCTTGACGCTCATCCGCTGCACCGAGATCGACACCGAACAGGTCGCGGCGCAACCGAGCGGCAGTTCCATGCCCTCGATCATGTTGATGCCGAAGCGATCGACATAGCCGGGGCTTTCGATGATGGCGTCGGCCGGCAGGTTTCGGATGATGCCGTTGTTGCGCACGTTGAAGTGGCCGCGATAGACGCGACCGGTCTCGCGCGCCTCGATGATGTAGGAGGCGTGCTCGCTGGTCCGCTTGACCTCGGCGAGGGGCTTTGAGGCATCGGCCTTGAACTGCGGGAAGTCGGTCTCGAACCAGTTCCGGCGCTCGGTCGAATAACGCAGATAGCCGCCGGTCTCGCCGTGGATCCAGTCGCTCATGTCGATCCAGCGCTCGATCTCGCCCGGCCGCTTGCGGTACCAGGGCAGGTACTCGCTGAGATGGCCGTTGCTTTCGGTCGAATAGACGCCGAAACGCTTCAGCACGTCGATGCGGACCTTCTCCTGCTTGGAGTAGACCGGGTGCCGCTCGAAGCCTTCGATCAGCTCGTCCTTGTCGATCTTACGGCCGTTGACCCGGAGGTCGATGTACCAGGTCTGGTGGTTGATGCCCGAGCAGACATAGTCGAGTTCGGAATCCTTGACGCCGAGCACCTGCGCGATCTGGTGCGCGCCGTGCTGCACGCCGTGGCACAGCCCAACCGTGTCGACGCCGCCATACTCGAGCGCCGCCCAGGTGTTCATCGCCATCGGGTTGGCATAGTTGAGGAACAGCGCGCCCCGTTCGGCGACCTCGCGGATGTCCTTGCAGAAGTCGAGGATCACCGGGATGTTGCGCTGGCCGTAGAGGATGCCGCCGGCGCAGATGGTGTCGCCGACGCACTGGTCGACATTGTACTTGAGCGGGATCGAGATGTCGGTGGCGAAGGCCTCGAGCCCGCCGACGCGCACGCAGCTCATGATGTAGCGGGCGCCGGTGATCGCGGCGCGGCGATCGGTGGTGGCGGTGACCTTGGCCGGCAGGCGGTTGACGGCAACGATCTCCTCGATGATCTGGCGGATCATGTCGAGGTTGTGCGCATTCAGATCGGTCAGCGCGAACTCGCAGCCGACGAATTCGGGGACCTTCAGCAGGTCTGAGATCAGGGTCTTGGTGAACCCCACTGAGCCCGCGCCGATGATGGCGACCTTGAACGACATGACTTCCTCCACCGATTTCCGGGCACGGTCCCGGATTTTCCCTATCGTCTAGCCCCGAGCCACCGCGGGGTGTAGAGAAATGTCGTGCGACGGAGGGGAATTTTGTGCTGTCCGACCTCATAACCCACGGACCCGTGGTGCGGACGCTGCGACGTCTCCGGGGACCGCTCGAGCTCAATTGCACGGCGACCGGCGCCGGCTATGAGCGGCGGGCCAACGAGACCTATTCGTGGGAGGGGCTGAAACGCGGGGCGTTTGCGGTTATTCAGCACACCATCGCCGGTCGCGGCGAGCTCGATTATTCGGGGACGCGCCATGCTTTGCTGCCCGGCGACACCATGGTGCTGAGCTTCCCCCACGCCAACCGCTACTGGCTCGATCCCGGGCAGAGCTGGGAGTATTTTTGGATCGGCATCCAGGGCCGCGAGGGCCTCAGGGTAGCGCGTGCCATTCTCGAGACCAGCGGCCCGGTGCTGCGTCCGGGACCCGCCGCCGTCGACCGGCTGGCCGATGCCTGCCTCGCGCTCGCCACCCGCGACCTGCCGGTCGGCGAGGCCTCGGCCGCGGCCTATTCGGCGATGATGGCGATCCACGACAGTGCCCTCGGCGACCGCCTGCCGGCCGATGTCGAGTTGCCGCTGCCGGTGCGGCGGGCGCAGGCCTATGTCGAGCAGAACCTTTCGGCCAATCTCGGCGTCGACCGGCTGGCGCGGGCAGCGGGGCTGAGCCGGGCGCACTTCGTCCGGCAGTTCAGCGCCGCCACCGGTATCGCCCCGTCGAACTTCGTGATGCGCCAGCGCCTGGACCTCGCCGAGCGCCTGCTTCTCGCGACCGACGCCACCATCGGCCAGATCGCCCACAGCTGCGGCTTTGCCGACGGCAACTATTTCGGCAAGGCGTTCCGGCGGTTGAACGGCGTGACCCCCGGCGAATTTCGTTCTACAAGGCTGCGCGGTCTGAACGGCTGAACGCTCATCAGGCCGCAGTGATCTTTCGAAATCGAGCCTGAAGTCCATGCAAAGCCTGCTGCCGTTCGCCCTTGCCGTCCTCGGCCTCCTGAGCGTTCCGGGCCCGACCAACACGCTGATGGCTGCCGCCGGCGCGTCGCGCGGGGTGGCGCGGTCGCTGCTCCTGATTGCGGGCGAACTGGGTGGGTATTTCATCGCGATCACGGTGTGGACCGAGATCGTCGGCGCCGCGGCCGCCTCGCAGCCACTGGTCGGGGTGGCGGCAAAACTGATCGCCGCGGCCTTCCTGTTGTGGTCGGCCTGGAAGCTCTGGGGCCGGCCGCAGCCGGCCGATGGCGCGGGCGAGACCATCACCCTTGGCCGGGTGTTCGCGACCACCGTGGTGAACCCCAAAGGGCTGGTGTTCGCCTTCGCGATCTTCCCGCATGTGGGCTTCGTCGAGCGGTTGCCCTATCTGGGGATCCTGGGCGGGCTGGTCATCCTCACCGCCATCGGCTGGCAGGCGCTGGGCGCCGCCGCCGCCTTCACCTCACGGGGTTTGCTGACCGCCGTCCGGGTGGCACGGGCGAGCGCCGTGGCGCTCGCCGTCTTTGCGATGTTGCTGGTCGTGCAGACGCTGCAGACCTGGCACTAGCCTCAGGCGACGCGCGCCTTCTTGGGCTGACGCGCCCAGGCCGGCAGCCAGTCGCCATGGGCGGCCAGCAGATCGTCGACGAGGTTCCAGATCTGCTCGAGGTCGAGTTCGGCCGCCGTGTGCGGGTCCATCATCGCCGCGTGGTAAATGTGCTGCTTGTTCTCGGTCATCAGCGCCGCGACGGTCAGTTCCTGCACGTTGATGTTGGTGCGGATCAGCGCCGTCAGCTGCGGCGGCAGGTTGCCGATATAGGTCGGCTGGATGCCCGAGGCGTCGACGAGGCACGGGACCTCGACCGCCGCATTGTTGGGCAGCGAAGTGATGACGCCGTTATTGCGCACGTTGCCGTAGATGACGCCGGGTTCGCCCGTCCACACCGCGTTGACGATCTCGGAGGCGTATTCCTTGCTCTCCTTGACCTCGATGGTGTTGGCCTTGCGGTACTCGTCGGACGTCGTCTTCCAGCGCGCGATCTGCTCGACGCAGCGCTTGGGGTATTCATCGAGCGGAATGCCGAACTTCTCGATGATGTCCTCGCGACCCTCCTTGATGAAATAGGGCGTGTACTCGGCGAAGTGCTCGGAGCTCTCGGTGACGAAATAGCCGAGCCGCGTCAGCATCTCGTAGCGCACCTTGTTGGGGCAGCGCGGGTTCCAGGTGGGCTTGGGGGCGCGGCCTTCGCGGTAGGCGCGGACCAGGTCCGGATAGAGGTCGCGGTAGGAGCCGTCGGCCTGGCGATGCTCGAACTTGAGATAGAACGCCATGTGGTTGATGCCGGCCGAGCGATAGCGGATTTCCTCGTACGGAATGTCGAGGTCGTGCGCGAGCTCCATCGCCGTGCCCTGCACCGAGTGGCAGAGGCCGACCTGCTTGATCGTCGGGTACTTCTCGGCGATCGCCCACGTGTTGATGGCCATCGGGTTGACGTATTGCAGCATGATCGCATCGGGCGCGACCGCCAGCATGTCCTCGCAGATGCTCCACAGGTGCGGAACCGTACGCAGCCCGCGCATGATGCCGCCGACGCCCAGCGTATCGGCGATGGTCTGGCGCAGATTGTACTTCTTGGGCACCTCGAAATCGACCACGGTCGAGGGTTCGTAGCCGCCGATCTGGAAGCAGACGACGACGAAATTGGTGCCGTCGAGCGCCTCGCGCTGGTTGGAGTAGGTCTTGACCGTCGCCGGCACGCCCAGCGTCTGCACCAGCTTGCCGGCGATGATCTCGCTCTCTTCGAGCCGCTGCGGATTGATGTCCATCAGCCGGATCTCGGCCCCCGCCAGCGCCTTGCGCTGCAGGATGTCGCCGACGATGTTCTTCATGAACACCGACGAGCCCGCGCCGATGAAGGTGATTTTCGGGTTTGCCATTCAAATGCTCCGGTAAATATGGACTGCCGCTCAGGCGGCGATTTCGAACGCGGCTCGGACGAGACGCGAGGTGTATTCGGTCTTGGGGTTGGTGAGAACTTCGTTGACGGGCCCCTGCTCGATGATCTTGCCGTTCTGCATCACCATGACCCGGTGACACAAGGCGCGCACCACCTTGAGATCGTGCGAGATGAACAGATAGCTCAGGCCCTTTTCGTCCTGCAGCTTGCGCAGCAGGTCGATGATCTGCGCCTGCACGGACAGGTCGAGCGCCGAGGTGGGTTCGTCAAGGAGGATGAATTCGGGCTCGAGCGCGATGGCGCGGGCGATGGCGATGCGCTGCCGCTGGCCGCCCGAGAACTCGTGCGGAAAGCGGCTGAGGATGGTGTCGGGCAGGCCGGCATCGCGCAGCGCCTGCCGCACTCGGTCGATCCGCTCCTGCGAGTTGTGGCCGATGCCGTTGACGATCAGGCCTTCCTCGATGATCTGCCGGATCGACATGCGCGGGTTGAGCGAGGCGAAGGGGTCCTGGAAGACGATCTGCATGCGGCTGCGCAACGGCCGCATCTGCTGGCGGTCCTTGTCGTGGATCGGCTTGTTGTCGAAGAAGATCTCGCCGCCCTGGTTGGAAATCAGCCGGATAAGCGCCTGCCCGAAAGTGGTCTTGCCCGATCCCGATTCGCCGACGAGGCCGAGGGTCTCGTGGCGGTGGAGTTTGAGGTCGAGCTTGTCGACGGCCACCAGCTCGAAGAAGTCGGGTTTGAAAAAGCCGCCGCGCTTCAGCGTGAAGGCGACCTTGACCTGCTTGCCCTCGAGCATCATCGGAGTGTTTTCGCCCAAGGGATTGGCCACCCCCTTGGGTTCCGAGGCGAGGAGATGCTTGGTATAGGCGTGCTGCGGTGACTGGAACAGCGTTTCCGTCCGGTTGTGCTCTTTCACCTCGCCGGCCTGCATCACATAGACGTACTCGGAAAACTGCCTAACGATCGTCAGGTCGTGGGTGATCAGGATCACCGCCATGCCGTACTTGGCCTTGAGGTCCTTGATCAGGTTGAGGATCTGCGCCTGCACGGTAACGTCGAGCGCCGTCGTCGGCTCGTCGGCGATCAGGATCTCCGGCCGGTTGGCGAGCGCCATGGCGATCATCACGCGCTGCCGCTGCCCGCCCGACATCTGATGCGGAAACTGTTGCAGCCGTGCCGCCGGTTCGGGGATCTGGACTTCCTCGAGCAGTTCGCGGGCCCGCTCCATCGCCGCCTTGCGGCTCATCTTGTTGTGCAGATGCAGCACCTCGCAGATCTGCTGGCCGATGGTGTAGACCGGGTTCAGCGAGCTCATCGGCTCCTGGAAGATCATCGCGATCTTGTTGCCGCGCAGCGACCGCATCTTGCGCTCGCTCATGCCGATGATGTCCTCGCCGTCGAGGGTGATCTTCGACTTGGCGTTGATGGTGGCGCGCTTGGTCAGGAGCCGCATGATGGTGCGCGCCGTGACCGACTTGCCCGAGCCGCTTTCGCCGACGAGCGCGATCGTCTCGCCTTTGTGGAGCTGGAAGGACACGTCGCGGACGGCTTCGACGACGCCGCCCTCGACCTTGAAATTGACCGCCACCTTGCGCGCATCGAGGATCAGCTCACGCCCGTGGGCCCCGAGGTCATGCCGTTCGACCGGTGCGAAAGTCTCACTCATAGGATTCGCCTCAATAGGGGTCGATTGCGTCGCGGAGGCCATCTCCGAGCGCGTTGAAGGCGAACACGGCGACCAGAACGAAGATCACCGGCGACAGGATCCAGGGGTAGGAGCCGATCACCGAGAAGCTGCCGCAGTCCTGCAGCATCAGGCCCCACGAGATCAGCGGCGGCTTGACCGCAAAACCGAGGAAGCCGAGGAAGCTCTC
Organism: Devosia sp.; assembly: GCA_025352765.1. Lineage (GTDB taxonomy): Bacteria > Pseudomonadota > Alphaproteobacteria > Rhizobiales > Devosiaceae > Devosia_A. The sequence continues at coordinate 15,220 of JANXSI010000227.1, forward strand.
GAGCAGCACCACCGAGGGGATGGCGAGCGTCACCGCCACGATGATGTGGCTCAGAACGTTGGGCAGGATGTGCCGCGTGATGATGCGGAAATCGCCCGAGCCCACCGCGACGGCCGCGCGCACATACTCGATGCGGGCGAGCGACAGAGTCTTGGAGCGCACCTCGCGGCTGAGCTGGGCCCAGCCAAGGCAGGCCATGACCCCGATGACGAAGGCGATGAACACGTTGGACGGCGCCGTCACCGGGATCAGCGTGGTGAGCGCGAGGTAGAGCGGCAATTGCGGGAAGGCGAGGATCAGTTCGACGAAGCGCTGCACCCACGCATCGAGCCGGCCGCCCAGATACCCCGAGCTGATGCCGACGAGCGTTCCGATGGTCGTGGTGAGCAGCACCACGACGAGCGCAATGGTGAGCGAGATGCGGGAGCCGACGATGCCGCGCGAAAGAATGTCGCGGCCGAGCTTGTCGGTCCCGAGGAAATGCACCGGCTGGCCGTTCGAGGCGCCGAAGAAGTGCAGGTTCGCCGGGATCAGCCAGAGGATCGTGTAGCTGTAGCCCGGCGCAAAGAAGCCGAGCGGCGTCGGGTTCTTGTAGTCGGGCCCGGTGAGCGGCTGGAACGTCACCGGATCGAGCTCGGTGGTCTCGACCATCGGGAAAATGTTGGGCATCAGCGAGAAGCCGCCCTCCGAGTTCTGGAAGGCGATGGTGTCGGGCGGCTGGAACGACACCGTCTGCAGCTTGGGGTCCATCGGCGCGAAGAAATCGGCGAAGATCGAAATGACGATCAGCCCGACCACCAGCACCAGCCCGAGCATGCCGACGAACGAGCGCCGGAAGCGGCGCCAGACCAGCGCCAGATAGCCCTCGTCGCCGCGCCCGAAACGGCCGACGACCGGCGGCGAGGCGCTGCTGACGTCCTGCGCCGGTGTGGGCATCGGGCCCTCAGCGTCGGGCGGCAGCGGGATCGAGGAATCGACGACGTGATTGGCCATCTCAGGCGTTCCCGCTCAGGCGGACGCGCGGGTCGAGCAGCGCCAGCAGCATGTCCGAAATGATGTTGCCGACGATCAGCGTGGTGGCGAGCACCAGCATGAAGGTGGCGGTGACCCAGACGTCGCCGACCCCGAGCGAGCCGACGATGGCCGGACCGACGGTGGCGAGCCCGAAGACGATCGCGACCTCGACTTCGCCGGTGAGCATATAGGGCAGAACGACGCCCTGGTAGGCGATCAGCGGATGGAGCGCATTGGGCACGGCGTGCTTGAGGATCACCGCGGATTCAGGCAGCCCCTTGGCGCGCGCCGTCTCGACATATTGCGAGTTGAGCACGTCGAGGAGGTTGGCGCGCATGACGCGCATGTTGTAGGCGAGCCCGCCGAAGGTGGCGATGAAGATCACCGGCCAGACGTGTTTCAGCAGGTCGACGAACTTGTCCCACGACCATGGGGCGCCGCCGTACTTGGCCGAAAAGAAGCTGCCGATTTCCTGGACGTTCAGTTTAAACGCCAGCACGTAGATGATGATGATGGCGAGCAGGAACCTCGGGATGGTCATGCCGAGGAACGAGATCACCCCGAACAGCGTGTCGACCCAGCTGTACTGGCGGGTCGCGGCGACGATCCCCAGCGTAATGCCGATGACCGACGCGAGAATGTGGCAGGTCAGCGCCAGCAGCAGCGTGCGCGGCAGGCGCTCCGCCACCACGTCGCCGACGGGCTTGTTGTAATAGAGCGAATTGCCGAAATCGAAGCGGGTGACGATGCCCGTGAGCCAGTTGATGTACTGCATCGGCAGCGGCGCGTTGAGGCCGTGGGCGGCGCGGTAGGCATCGGCCTGTACCTGCGCATCGGCGTCCGACACGTTGCCCTGGCTCATCAGCATGGATTTGAGGTAGTCGCCGTAGTCGCCCGGTTGCGCCTTGATGATGCCGAAGGTGACGATCGAGAGCACCAGGAGCAGCGGGATCGCCGACAGGATGCGCGTGGCCAGAAAGCGGAACATGAGGGCAACCCTATCTGTCTGTCGGAGCAAGGGGGCCGGAGAGGCCCCCTTGCTGAGCGTAAACCAGGCCGGACTTAGGACACGGGGCCCTTGTCGAGACCGGGCTCACCCGGGAGGGTGGCGGGGTGCAGCTCGAAGTTCTGCTGCTTATCCTTGGGCACGAACACGCGCTCGCGGATGATGTTGTCCTCGGCCCAGTTGAACATGAAGATCGGGGCGCCTGCCGGGATGTTGGCAAAGCGCTTGTTGATGATCAACGCGCCCGGGTATTGGGTGAGACCGATGGTATAGGCGTTCTCGGTGTAGAGCTTCTGGTACTGCTTCATCAGATCCGCCTTCTTGGCGGCATCAGGCTCGGCGATGAACTTGTTCACCACGTCGACCATCTGCTGCTCGAACGGCAGGAGATCA
>JANXSI010000295.1 GCA_025352765.1 Devosia sp.
CGAGGCTCTTTTCGAGCAGTTGCGGCAGCACGCGTTCGAGCGGCTGCGTCTCGAGGTGATAGAACAGGATGTCGGTCATGGCGCTTCGTAGCTGTCGCGCACGAGGCGGTCGAGCAGCGAGACGCCCCAGCCGGTGGCCCAGGAGCTGTTGGTCTCGGTGTGCGGCGGGCCGAGCGACACGCCCAGAATGTCGAGATGCGCCCAGGGCAGCTCGCCGACGAAGCGGCCGAGGAACTGCGCCGCGGTGATGGCGCCCGCCGGCCGGCCGGCGCTGTTGCGGATATCGGCGAAACGGCTCTCGATCTGCTTGTCGTAGCCCGACCCCATGGGCAGCCGCCAGACCCGCTCGCCAGTCACGAGGCCCGCCGCGGTGAGCTTTTGGGCCAACTCGTCGCTATTGGAAAACAGCCCCGCATGTTCATGCCCGAGCGCCACCAATACGGCGCCGGTGAGCGTTGCGAGATCGACCAGCGCGCGCGGCCGGAACCGCTGCTGGGCGTACCAAAGCACGTCGGCGAGAACGAGCCGGCCCTCCGCGTCGGTATTGACGATCTCGATGGTCGTGCCCGATGCGGCACGGACGATGTCGCCGGGGCGCATCGAGGTGCCGCTCGGCATGTTCTCGACAAGGCCGATGAGCCCCACGGCGTTGACCTTGGCCTGCCGGGTCGCCAGCGCGTGCATGAGCCCGGTCACCACCGCGGCGCCGCCCATATCGCCCTTCATGTCTTCCATGTTGGCGGCCGGCTTGATCGAAATGCCGCCGCTGTCGAAGACGACGCCCTTGCCGACGAACGCAATCGGCGCGTCGGTCGGCTTGCCGCCGGTCCAGCGCATGATGGCGAGCCGCGGCGGCCGCGCCGAGCCCTGCGCCACGGCAAGCATCGCGTGCATGTCGAGCGCCGCGAGTTCCACCTCGCCTAGCACCTCGACCTCGATCCCGAGCCCCGTCAGCGCCCGAACCCGCTCGGCGAATTCTTCGGTTCCCAGCACGTTGGCCGGTTCGTTGACGAGGTCGCGAGCGAGCAGCGCCCCCTCGACCGTTGCCATGCGGTCGGCGATCGCAACATCGGCCGCCGCCGGATCGCCGACATAGAGGGTGACCGTAAGCGTCTCGGGCGTCGCATCGCCGTTGCGGCGGGCCTTGTATTTGTCGAAGCGATAGTGGCGTAGGCGCAGTCCCGCCGCGAGTTCGGCGACCTCCCCGGGCAAAGCCTCGTCGAGCACCACTGCTACGCTTTCGGCGGTGGCGGCCGCCAGCTTGGCGGAGAGCGAGCCCCCGCGATCGGTCCAGGCGGCCAGCGAGGAACGTGACTCCCCAGGTGCCGGGCCCGCGCCGAGTACGAACAGGCGTCGGGCGTCGATCCCCTCGGGAGCGGCGAGATCGAGCAGTTGGCCCTGCCGTCCGGAAAACCCCGCCGCGGCAGTCACTTTGGCAAAATCGAGCCCGGTCGAGGCCCACACCGCGGCGGCCTGCCCCTGCGGGGCGCCTCCTTCGGCAGCGTAGATGACGACAATTCCGGCGGGTTGCACGGCCGACGGAGCGGTGCGGATGCTGAGGGCTTGAGGCATGGCAGCAAGGCAACAGGAACCGCGGCATCCGTCAATCCCGGCTCGCGTCGCCTTGCCATCGCCACCGAACCGTCCCAGAGTCGCGACCGCACAGCGACAGGGGCAGCATCATTCACCGGTTTACCGAAAGCGCCAGATGTCGCGGCTAAGCCGTTATTTAATCAGGATTTTCTGGTCTGAGGCGATGGCGCTGTTCGCGGTGGCGGCGTTCCTTCTATACCTGATTCAGTGCCTGAGGCTGATCGACATCATTTCGGCCAAGGGCCAGGGCCTGCTGACGCTTCTCGGCCAGGCGGTGCTGGCGCTCCCGAGCCTCGGGATCGTGTTCCTCTATGTCTGCCTCGGCATCGGGCTGGGCCGCGCTCTGCGGAACCTCCAGGGCAACAGCGAGTTGCAGGTGATCCACAGCAGCGATCTGCTGGGCACCCTGTTGCGGGCGATCGGACTCTATGCGGCGCTGGGCGCCGGCGTGCTGATGCTGCTCGCGCACGTCGTCGATCCGCTTAGCGTGCGCTCGAGCAACAACTGGGCTGCGGGAATCGCTGCGGATCTGGTGTCGCGCAGCATGGTGCCGCACAAGTTCACCACCCTGACCAGTGGCGTGACCATCGTAATCGGGGCGCGCGACAGCCAGGGCAACATCACCGACTTCTTCGCCGACGATCAGCGCGATGCCGACGTCCGGCGCACCTATTTCGCCAAGGCGGCGATCATTTCGCACGACGAAAAGGGCTATCTGCTCCGCATGCACCAGGGGGCGGTGCAGTATCTGTCGGCGGAGAAGCGCTTCTCGCAGGTGAGTTTCGACAGCTACGACCTGCCGATTGACCAATTGGCCTCATCGGGCTACGACAGCGATGCGCTGGCGGCCACCACCAGCATCGACCTGCTGCTGTCGGGCGACTGGAACGACACCATCGCCAAGACCCTGTGGCGGCG
>JANXSI010000303.1 GCA_025352765.1 Devosia sp.
GGCGCGGCATTTCGCAGCGCCCTCGACCGCGACGTGTTCTCGCGGTTCGACGCCGTGCTGACGGCCGGTGCCCTGACGCCCGCCCTGCCGGTTTCCCTGTTCGGCAAGGGATCGGTGTGGACGCCGATGCGGACCATCGGCTTCAACATCTCGGGCCATCCCGCGCTGGCCCTGCCGATGGGCCTGGTCGACGGCCTGCCGGTGGGCATGCAGATCGTCGGCCCGCATCATGGCGAGGCCGTGATCTGCCAGATCGGCGACGCGTTCGAGCGGGCCACCGACCACGCGCTACAGCGCCCGCCTGCCTTGTCCTAGACATGGAGGGAGCCGGTGGCGACGTCTGGAGCCGGTTTACATTTTTGCATACGTATGCATAACTAATCTTGCGAGTGAGGAGATCTGGAAATGGCGCGGTGGCTGAAAAGCAGCAAGACGGTCGAGGAGCGCGCTGAGGCCAATAAGCAGGTTCGGCTGACGGTCGAGACCATTCTCGCCGATATCGAAAAGCGCGGGGATGACGCTGTGCGCGAGCTCAGCCGCAAGTTCGACGGCTGGGACCGGCCGGACTTCCGGCTGACGGCGGCCGAGATCGAGGCCTGCAAGGCGGAGCTCTCCGAGCAGGATTTGAGCGATATCGCCTTCGCGCAGACGCAGGTGCGCAATTTCGCCGAAGCGCAGAAGGCGACGATGCTCGAACTCGAGATCGAGACGCTGCCCGGCGTCACGCTCGGCCACAAGCACATCCCGATCAATGCCGTCGGCTGCTATGTGCCGGGCGGGAAATACCCATTGCTCGCCTCGGCCCATATGTCGGTGCTGACCGCCAAGGTCGCCGGCTGCAAGCGGGTGATCACCGCGGCACCGCCCTTTCACGGCAAGGCCGCGCCGGCGATCGTCGCGGCGCAGGCCATGGCCGGTGCCGACGAGATCATGGTGCTGGGCGGCATCCAGGCGATCGGCGCCATGGCCATCGGCACACAGAGCATCAAGCCGGTCGACATGCTGGTCGGGCCCGGCAATGCCTATGTGGCCGAAGCCAAGCGGCAGCTCTACGGGCGGGTCGGGATCGACCTGTTTGCCGGGCCGACCGAAACCCTGGTGATCGCCGACGAGACCGTCGATGGCGAACTCTGCGCGACAGACCTGCTGGGGCAGGCCGAACACGGGCCAACTTCGCCCGCGATCTTGCTGACCACCTCCGAGAAGCTAGCGCGGGAGACAATTGCCGAGGTGGAGCGTCTCCTGGCGATCCTGCCGACGGGCGAAGTGGCGCGCAAATCCTGGACGGATTTTGGCGAAGTCATCGTCTGCGATAGCCATCAGGAAGTGCTGGAGATCGCCGACGGCATCGCCTCCGAGCACGTGCAGGTGATGACGGATCGCGATTTCTGGTTTCGCGACAATCTCAGCAATTACGGCGCGCTGTTTCTCGGACCGCGCACCAACGTCGCCTATGGCGACAAGGTGATCGGCACCAATCACACGCTGCCCACCATGAAGGCGGCGCGCTACACGGGCGGTCTCTGGGTCGGCAAGTTCCTCAAGACCTGCACCTGGCAGAACGTCGCCACCGACGAGGCCTCGGCGATGGTCGGCGAATACGCGTCGAGGTTGTCGATGCTGGAGGGGTTTGTCGGCCACGCCGAGCAGGGTAATATCCGCGTCCGCCGTTATGGTGGGCGCAACATTCCCTACGCGACGGCGGCGAGCCCCCGGGCCGCGGCCGAATGATCGATGAGCCTTCCCCGCACCCCTAGCTTCCGTCTTGATGGCCGCCGCGCCCTGGTCACGGGGGGCACGCGCGGGATTGGCCTCGGTGCGGCCGTGGCTCTGGCCGAGGCGGGCGCGGGGGTTACCGTCATGGCCCGCACTGCGGGCGATATCGACCAGACCGTGCAGACGGCCCGGGATGCCGGACTTCCGATCAGCGGGCACGCGCTCGACGTCAACGACAGCGGCGCGGTGCGGGCCCTGCTGGGCGGGGTGGCGCCATTTGACATCCTGGTGAACAGTGCGGGGCTCGCGCGTCACGCGGAGTATCTGTCGGTCAGCGAGGCCGATTTCGACGCGGTGATGGACCTCAATGTCAAAGCGACGTTCTTTCTGTCGCAGATCGTTGCGCAGCGACTGATCGAAGCGGGACGACCGGGGTCGATCATCAACGTCTCCTCGCAGATGGGACATGTCTCGGGACCCAAGCGGAGCGTCTATTCGGCCAGCAAGTTTGCCGTCGAGGGCCTGACCAAGGCCATGGCCATCGAACTTGGCCCGCACAATATTCGCGTGAACACGCTCTGTCCGACCTTCATCGAGACCGAGCTTTCTGCAAAGAGTCTCAGCGATCCGAGTTTTCGATCCTGGGTTCTGTCCAAGATCAAGCTGGGTCGCCTGGGGAGTGTCGAGGACATCATGGGGCCGATCGTTTTCCTCGCGTCCGATGCGTCGGCGCTGATGACCGGTTCGTCATTGCTGGTGGATGGCGGATGGACGGCGGAGTAATCAAGAAGTCCTCGGTGACGTCGTCGGAGGTGGCGGCGCATGCCGGTGTGTCGCAGTCGGCCGTGTCGCGGACGTTCACGCCGGGGGCGTCGATTTCGCCCAAGACCCGCGCTAAGGTGCTGGCCTCGGCCAAGATGCTGGGGTATCGCCCAAACGCCATCGCGCGCTCGCTGATCACCAACCGCTCGCGCATCATCGCCGTGGTGATGGCGTATCTCGAAAACCTGTTCTACCCCGACGTGCTCGAGGAACTCGGCCGGCGGCTCGCGGCCGAGAACTATCACGTGCTGCTGTTCACCGGCTTCAAGGACCGCGACAGCGATCCGGTGTTCGACCAGCTGATGCAGTACCGTGTCGACGGCATCATTCTGGCCTCCACGGCGCTCTCGTCGGAACTGTCCGACGAGTGTACGGCGGCCGGCATCCCGGTCGTGCTGTTCAACCGGACGACCGAGCGCGACGAGACCTCGTCGGTGACGACGCGCAACCGCGATGGCGGGCGCATGCTGGGCGAGTTCCTCGTGGCCGGCGGCCACAAGCGCTTTGGCTACATTTCGGGTCTCGAGAATTCCTCGACCAATCGCGATCGCCTCGGCGGATTTCGCGAGGCGCTTGCGGCCAAAGGCATCGACAAGATCGAAATTCGCACTGGCAACTATTCGCGAACGGAGGCCGAGGCGGCGGCGCGCGAGCTGCTGCTGCTGCCCAAGCGACCCGATGCGATCTTCGTTGCCAACGACCACATGGCGGTCGCCGTGATGGACGTGGCGCGCTACGAGTTCGGGCTGTCGATCCCAGAGGATCTGTCGATCGTCGGTTACGACGACGTCGGGCCGGCGCGCTGGCCTTCCTACGGCATCACCTCGGTGACCCAGCCGATCGAGCAGATGGTCGAGGCGACCGTCGACATCCTGATGGACCAGATCGCCTCGGGCGACACGGAACCGCAGCACAAGATCATCCCAGGCGAACTGGTGGTGCGGACCTCGGCGCGCCTGCCCAAGACCGGGATGGTCGAGATCGACGGACAGAAATTCTACCGGCCGAAGAAGACGTGAGCGGCGCCGCGACAGCGCGTGCCATGCATACGAATGCAAAGTTGAGAGACGAAAGGACTTCCAAATGACCCGATGGACCCAGGAGGCGATGGAAAAACGCCTCGTTCGCTACGCCGACCTCAAGGGACTGCGCAATGCCTTCATCGATGCCCGCACACCGGGGTCGGACCGCAAGGAGAACTTCACGATCATCGGACCGGGTGTGTCGGAGAACCCGGCGCAGGTGGTGCACATTCCCGAGCCGCACGGTTTCAACTTCGGCGCCGCGCGCCAGCCCTTCGGCTGCACCAATTCGCAGCACAGCCACCTGACCGCCGAGACGTTCCTGGTGCACACCGGCAAATGGCGGTTCGTCTTTGGTGCCGACAAGGACGAGGGCTTCCTCGATGTCGAGCCCGGCGACGTGGCGACGGTGCCGACCCACATGTTCCGTGGCTTCGAAAAGCGCGACGAGGGCACGGGCTTTCTCGCGGTGGTGCTGGGTCACGATGACCCGGGCAAAGTCGTCTGGGCGCCGTCGGTGTTCAAGATGGCCGAGCACTATGGGCTGAAGCTGCTCAAGGGCGGCAAACTGATCGACACGACGCTGGGCGAGAAGGTCCCCGAGGGCGCCGAGATGGAGCAGCCTCCCAGCGCAGAGAAGCTCAAGGAACTGGCGACGCCGCCGATGGACGAACTCAAAAAGTACGCCGTCACGCACGACAAGATGGTGGGCAATCCGGCCTCGCCGCTCGCCGGACCAGGAGTCGAGGAAGACGCGCTGATCGGCGACGTCGACTCGGCCGACGGCTTTCCGGCGGGGCCGATCATAGGTCACTGGCAGCACGGATTTGCGCTGCGCCGGCTGAAGCTCGAGACGGGCGCCACGGTGCCGCTGCATGCGCGCGCCGAGCAGGAGGTGATCTTCGTGCAGTCGGGGACCCTCGAAATGAACTGGGACGGCGGCCGGCTGATCATGGGCGCCGGCGACACGTTGACCGTGCCGATTGGCCTGATGCACGGCTTCCGGAACCCGGCATCGGCGGATGCGATCGCCTTCGTCGTCCGCGGCGCCGCAAGTCCCGCCGCCCCGGTGTTCGCGGAAAACCGCGTGGCGGCCGAATAATGGGCGGCCGCATCCGGACGACGCATGTCGGCTCGCTGCCGCGGACCAAGCAGATCACCGACCTCGTGTTCGCACGCGAGGCCGGTGTCCCGGTCGAGGAGGCAGGCTTCAACGCCATCGTCGCCGCGGCGGTGACCGACATCGTCGGCAAGCAGAAGGCGGCAGGTGTCGACCTGCCGTCGGACGGCGAAATGAGCAAGATCTCCTACGCCACCTACATCAAGGACCGGCTGACCGGTTTTGCCGGCGACAGCAGCCGGCAGCCCCCCCGGGACCTCGAACTGGTGCCGAGCTTTCTCGAGCGGCAGGCCCGCTCCGGCGGAACGCCGTCCTACAAGCGGCCGAAATGCGTCGGCGAGATTGCGGTCAAGACGCTCGAGCCGCTGCGCGCCGATATCGAGAACTTCGAGGCGGCGCTTGCGGGCAACGACTATCCGCACGGCTTCATGAACTCGGCGACGCCGGGCGTCATCGCTCTGTTCCAGCCCAACGAGTACTATGCGATGCAGGACGACTATCTCGAGGCCGTCGCCGAGGCGATGCGGGCCGAGTACGAGGGGATCGTCGCGGCCGGCTTGATGCTGCAGCTCGACAGCCCCGATCTCGGTCTTGGCCGGCACATGATGTACAAGTCGCTCGACGACGACGGCTTCGTCGTGCAGGCCGGGCGCCACATCGAGGTGCTCAACCATGCCCTGCGCAACATCCCGGGCGACAAGGTCCGCATGCATGTCTGCTGGGGCAATTACGAGGGACCGCACAACTGCGACATCGCCCTCAAAAAGGTGCTGCCGGCGATCCTCAAGGCCAAGCCACGCGCCCTGCTGTTCGAGGGCGCCAACCCGCGTCATGCGCATGAGTGGGTGGACTGGAAGGCGGTCGACCTGCCCGACGACTATGTGCTGATTCCGGGACTCATCGACTCGACGACCAATTTCGTCGAGCACCCCGAACTGATCGCCGAGCGGCTGATGCACTATGTCGATATCGTCGGTCCCGATCGCGTCATGGCCGGTACCGATTGCGGCTTTTCGACCTTTGCCGGGTTCGGCTCGGTCGACAGTACCATTGTCTGGCTAAAGCTGCAGGCTCTGGCCGACGGCGCGAGGCTGGTCAGCGACCGACTGAAGCTCAACTAGGAGACGTCATGCCCAGCAGTGCCGAGACGCTCGCCGTCCTCCGCCGCAACGATACGCCCACCGTCTGCAACGCGCTCGAGCACGTGATGGGCGGCCGCACGGCCGAGGGATTCACCAAATCGCCCATTGTCTGCGCCGATCCGGGCCTGCCGCCGATCGTCGGTTTTGCGCGGACGGCGCGCATCCGGGCATCGTCGCCGGCGCAAAGGCCGGCCGCCGAGGTGCGGGCCCTGCGGATGGTGTATTACGAATATGTGGCGAGCGGGGAGGGTCCCAACGTCGTCGTCATCGAGGACACCGACTGGCCCCACTGTATTGGCGGCTTCTGGGGCGAAATGCAGGTCGCCCAGCACAAGGGCCTCGGGATCGCCGGGACGGTGACGAACGGCGTTCTGCGCGACCTCGGCATGCTTGACCCGGGATACCAGGTGGTGGCTGGCTCGGTGGGGCCGAGCCATGCGTTCGTGCACGTGACCGACATCGATCTGCCGGTGAGCGTGTTCGGCATGCAGGTCAAGCCGAACGACCTCGTTCATGCCGACCGCCACGGTGCGGTGGTGATCCCGGCCGAGCATATCGAGAAGATGGCCGACGCAATCGACCTCGTGCTGCGCAAGGAGGTGCCGATCCTCAAGGCCGCCAGAGCACCCGGTTTCACCGTCGAAAAGCTCCAGGCTGCCTGGCTTGAGGCCGACGCGATCAAGTGATCGCGCCGGCGGCTTGCGTCACCCCTGCATGCGGTCCAGCCGGAGCTGGGCGGCGCGGCGATGGCCCTCGAGCGTCTCGCTGGCACTCTGCCGTGCCGCTGGCGGCGCCACGGTGCGCACGCCACGCTCGTCGAGCCACTGGTGCGTCGCGATCTTCACATACGCACCGACCCACAGGCCGCCCGTGTAGCGTCCGGCCCCCATGGTCGGCAGGGTGTGGTTGGTGCCGACGCATTTGTCCGAATAGACCACGCTCGCCAACTGGCCGATGAACAGCGAACCGTAGTTGCGCAGTTTTTTGGCCATGGCATGCGGGTCGGCGGTGTGCACCTGCAGGTGCTCGGCGGCGATGAAATCGGAATAGGCGATCAGCGCCGCCTCATCTTCGCACACCGCGATTTCGCCATAGTCGCGCCAGGCGACACCGGCGACATTGGCCGTCGACAATGTTGCGAGCTGTTTTTCGACTTCCTTGAGGGTTGCTTCCGCCAGCGCCCGGTCGGTGGTGATGAGGCCTACCCGGGTGCGCACGTCGTGCTCTGCCTGGGCCAGCATGTCGGTGGCGATCATCTCGGCATCGCCCGTGGCGTCGGCGACAGTGAAGATCTCGGACGGTCCGGCGAGCTGGTCGATGCCGACCGGACCGAACACCTGCCGTTTGGCCTCGTTGACGAAGGCGTTGCCCGGCCCGACGATCTTGTTGACGGCCGGCACGCTCTCGGTGCCGAAGGCGAGCGCGGCGATGGCCTGCGCGCCGCCGATCTTGAAGACGCGGTCCGCGCCCGAGAGGTGGCAGCCGGCAATCATGGCGCGGTGAGCGTTGGGGGGGAGGCAGGCGATGACCTCGTCGACGCCGGCGACCTTGGCCGGAACGATGGTCATGATCGGCGCCGAGAGCAGCGGATAGCGGCCGCCGGGCACGTAGCAGCCGACGCGCTCGATCGGGATCACCCGATGGCCGAGGTGGACGCCGGGCAGCGACTCGATCTCGAGCGGCAGGATGGTGGCGAGCTGGGCTTCGGCAAAACGGCGGACGTTGGCGATGGCAAACTCGGTGTCGGCACGGGTCTGCGGCGCCAGCTCCGCGAGGGCTGCTTCCCGCTCGGCGGGAGTGACCTCGAAGACCTCGAGCTCGGACTTGTCGAACTGCCGGGAATAGTCCCGCACAGCGGCATCGCCGCGTTCGCGCACGTTCTTGATGATCTCGGCCACCAGCGTTTCGACCGGTGCGTTGTCGCTC
>JANXSI010000323.1 GCA_025352765.1 Devosia sp.
GGCCGCCAAGGTGCGAGAGGCCACGGCGGGCAGAGGCGTGGACGTGGTCTATGACGGAGTCGGCAAGGCAACGTTCGAGCAGTCGCTCGATTGCCTGAGACCGCGCGGACTGATGGTGAGCTTCGGCAATGCCTCGGGGCCCGTCAGCATCCCGACCCTCGGCATTTTAGCAACGAAGGGCTCGCTCTATGTGACGAGGCCGACCACGGCGCACTATTTCGGCGACACTGCAGGCCTCCGACGGACCATGGCGACGGTCTTTGCGGCCGTGAGGGACGGCACGATCCGGCCAGACATCCGTCAGCGCTTTGCCCTCGCGGACGCCGCCGATGCGCACCGTGCCCTCGAAGCCCGCGAGACCTCGGGCATTACGGTGCTCGTGCCGTGATGGGAAACTGGCGGGCAGGGAGGGATTCGAACCCCCGGAACGCTTTCACGTTCGCCGGTTTTCAAGACCGGAGCAATCAACCGCTCTGCCACCTGCCCGACAGCCCGCGTTTACCGCCAAGTCGAATGGGCGTCCAGTGCACCTTGAGTTTGCCGATTGAGCCATAGGCACCTCAAGCCCACGCTTCTGCCCCTCGGCGATCAGGCGCTGCTGATCCGGTACGGTGACAGTTTGTCGGATTCGGCCAATCGCGCCGCGGTCGCGATGGCCCGGCGCCTCGAAGCGCGGCCGCTTGCGGGCGTTTCCGAAGTCGCCCCGGGCTTGGTCTCCGTGCTGCTTACCCTCTCGCCGGGGACCGATTTCAGCCGACTGCGGGGCGAGGTCATGATGATGGCCGACCACGACGAAGAAGCTCCGGCCAGCGCCGAATGGCTGGTCCCGATCGTTTTCGACGGCGAAGACCTCGAGGGAGTGGCAGCCCAGTTGCATCTCAGCGCGCAGGCGTTCGTCGCCCGCCATAACGCGGCACCGCTGCGCGTGCTGGCAACGGGTTTCGCCCCCGGTTTCGTCTATTGCGGTTTTCACGGCGACGACCTTGTCATGCCGCGACGCGACGCGGTGCGGCCGTTGGTCCCGGCCGGGACGGTGCTGTTCGCAGCGGGCCAGACGGCGATTGCCGCAACGCCGATCCGCACGGGCTGGCATGTCATCGGACGAACGGCATTCCACAACTTCGATCCTGCCGCCGACCCGCCGACGCGCCTGCGGGCAGGTGATCGGGTGTTGTTCTCGGCGGCGTCATGACCTCGATTTCGATCCTTCGCGCCGGCCCTCTCACCACGCTGCAAGATGCCGGCCGCTTCGGCATGCTCAAGCACGGGATCAGCAGCTCGGGACCTATGGACCGCGGTGCTTTCGCGGCCGCCGGAGCGCCACTTACGTCCCCCGGATCGACCGGCATCGAGTTTACGCGTGCTGGGCTGAGTTTCCGCGCCGAGGAGGCACTGCGCGTAGCAACCGGTGGCGGCCACTTTCAACTGACAGTCAACGGCGAGGCGCGAGCCTGGGGCTCCGAACTCCAGCTCAGCCGAGGCGATGTTGTCGACATCACCCCCGGCGCGGCGGGAAACTACGGCTATCTGCGCTTGGAGCGCGAGCTCGACGTGCCGCTCCTGCTAGGCAGCCGTTCCACCAACGTTGCTGTCGGCCTCGGCGGCTTCAAGGGCAGGGCATTACGCGCCGGCGATCAACTGGCTCTGGCTGAGGCGGGCAGCGCTGCCGCGGCCCTTAGACCAGTTCCACCTTCAGACGGACCGATCCGAGTGCTCTGGGGGCTTCATGCCGATCTGCTCGACGCCACGGCGCGGCAAGCCTTCGTCATTTCGCCGTTCCTGATCTCGCCCAGCCTCGATCGTATGGGCGTGCGCCTCGTCGACGCGGCGCGGATCTTTCTCGGCCAACGGCGACTGAGCCTCGTGTCCGACGCGATCGTGCCCGGCGATATCCAGATCCTCGGCGACGGCACGCCGATCGTGCTCATGCGCGACCACCAGCCGATCGGCGGGTACCCGCGCATCGCCACCATCGTCAGCGCCGACCTCGACCGCTTCGCCCAGCTGCGGCCCGGGGCCGAAGTGCACTTCCGACCCGTCACTCTGGAGTACGCGCAATGACCTGGCTCGATCTCAACGCCGACCTCGGCGAAGGCGTTGGCGACGACCGAGCCATGCTGGCGATCGTCTCGTCGGCCAGCATTGCCTGCGGTGGACACGCCGGCGATGAGGCCAGCATGCGGGACGCGCTGCGCGCCGCCAAGACGGCTGGCGTTGTCGTTGGGGCTCATCCGGGCTTTCCCGACCGGCAGAACTTCGGCCGCTCCCGAATGCTGCTGTCGCCAGAAGATCTCGACGCAACGGTGCGGTCGCAGGTGCGAATGCTCGTCGAACTCGGCGAAGAAGAGGGCTGGCCCGTCCGTTATGTCAAACTCCACGGCGCCCTTGCCAACATGGCCGCGGAGGAGCCGGCGATCGCCGCGCT
>JANXSI010000330.1 GCA_025352765.1 Devosia sp.
CTTTGCGGCTCGCAACGCTGGTCGGGCTGCGCTGGCTGGCGGTGATCGGCCAGAGCATTGGCGTGCTGACCGTCGCCTGGGGCCTCGGCTACCCGCTGCCGCTTGCCGCGTGCCTTGGGCTGATCGCGCTGTCGGCCGTGATCAATGTCTGGCTTGCCCTCGGCTCCGGCCCCCGGGCCGGCGCCCGCCCCACCGCGGAATTCGCGGCCATCCAGCTCGCCTATGACCTGCTGCAGCTGGGTGGCCTCCTGGCGCTGACCGGCGGCCTCGAGAACCCGTTCTCGCTGCTGCTGCTGGCTCCGGTGTCGGTCTCGGCGACCACCCTGCCGCAACGGGCAACCTTCGGGCTGGCGGCGCTCGCCATCCTGATCGCCTCGGCCATCGCCGTCGTTCACCTGCCGCTGCCTTGGAACGCCGGCTCGAGCCTTGTCCTCGACCGCGTCTATGTCATCGGCATCTGGGTTTCGCTGGTCTGCGGCGTGATCTTTGTTGCCGGCTACACCAACCGGGTGGCCCACGAGGCCCGGCAACTGGCCGACGCGTTGACCGCGACCGAGCTCGCGCTCAGCCGTCACGAACAGCTCAACGCCCTCGATGGCCTCGCCGCCGCTGCCGCGCATGAGCTGGGGACGCCACTTTCGACCATTGCGCTCGCCGCCAAGGAAATGAAGGCCGACATTCCGCCCGGGCCGCTCGCCGATGACGTCGACCTGATCATCGCCCAGTCGGCACGCTGCCGGGCGATCCTCACCAAGCTCAGGAGCCTCTCGAGCGGCGATATCGGCGACCCATTCGCCGCCGTGCCGGTGGGCGAACTGCTCGAAGAGGTCGCCAAGCCGCTCGAAGGCGGCGGCAAGCCGATTTTCATCGAGATCCCCGAAACGCCGGGCGAGCCGGTGTTCAAGCGCAATGTCGGGCTGCTCTACGGGCTCGGCAATCTGATCGAGAACGCGACGCAGTTCGCCCGGACCCGGGTCGATGTCGATGCGAGCTGGGACAAAACCAGCATCCGCGTGGTGATCGCCGACGATGGGCCGGGCTTTGCCGATGAATTGATCGCCCGCCTGGGCGAGCCGTACCTGACCACGCGGGCCCGCAACACGGCGCCCGACAGCGATGCTCCGGGCGGCCTGGGCCTTGGCATCTTCATCGCCAAGACGCTGCTGGAGCGCACCGGCGGCCACCTCAGCTTCGAAAATGCCACGACCGGCGGCGCCAAAGTCACGATCGTCTGGTCGCGGCGGGCGATCGAGACGTGACGCAACATTGGTCCGATCTTTGACCTTTGCCGTACGACTCCTTAAACGAGGCTCACATGAGCACAGTAGATGACCTTCTGGCGGGCGACCGCACCCTCCTTCTTGTTGATGACGACAAGGCCTTCCTGACCCGGCTCGAACGGGCCATGGAGAAACGGGGATTCGAGGTGCGCAGTGCCGATACGGTCGCTGCCGGCCTAGCGGCCGTCGAGGCGTCCCCTCCGGCCTATGCGGTCGTCGATCTCAGGCTCGAGGACGGCAACGGCCTCGACGTCGTCGATGCCCTGCACAAGAAACGCGCCGATGCCC
The DNA here is from genome assembly GCA_025352765.1 of Devosia sp. Classification (GTDB taxonomy): domain Bacteria; phylum Pseudomonadota; class Alphaproteobacteria; order Rhizobiales; family Devosiaceae; genus Devosia_A. The sequence continues at coordinate 1,569 of JANXSI010000330.1, forward strand.
GCGCCGTGGTGCTGACCGGCTATGGCAACATCGCCACCGCCGTCACCGCGGTAAAGCTCGGTGCCGTCGATTATCTCAGCAAGCCGGCCGATGCCGACGACGTGATCAACGCGCTGCTCGCCACCGGCAACATGCCGCCGGTGCCGCCCGAAAACCCGATGTCGGCCGATCGCGTCCGCTGGGAGCATATCCAGCGGGTTTATGAACTCTGCGACCGCAACGTGTCCGAAACCGCCCGCCGGCTCAACATGCACCGCCGGACCCTGCAGCGGATCCTCGCCAAACGCGCGCCAAAGTGACGGTCTTCCGCTAAGCTCAGGGGACTCGGCGCCCGCCGCCATGCCAGGAGATTTTCGATGACGGTCACGATCCATTTCCACGGCGCATCCGGCACGGTGACCGGATCCTGCTACCGGGTGGTTCATCCCAAGGGGCAGTTTCTCATCGACTGCGGCATGTTCCAGGGCAACAAGACCGTCCGCGACCTCAACCTCAAACCTTTGCCCTTCGACGCCAGGGCGATCGACTTCGTGCTGCTCACGCATGCCCATATCGATCATGCGGGCCTCTTGCCCAAGCTGACCAAGTTCGGCTTCCGCAAGGCCATCTGGTGCACCGCCCCGACCGCCGGCCTGCTCGAATATCTGCTGCCCGACGCCGCCGGCATCCAGGAAAGCGAGGCGGAGTTCGAAAGCAAGAAACGCGGCCGCCGTGGCGACGCTCCAGCCGAGCCCCTCTACCAGATGGAGGACGCCGAGACCGCGCTGACGCTGCGCAAGAGCCTCGACTACCAGCAATGGATCGAACCCGGTCCGGGCGTGCGCGCCCGTTACTGGAACGCCGGCCACATTCTCGGCTCCGCCTCGATCGAAATCGACGTCGAAGACGACGACGGCAAGACCGTGACGATCCTCTTTTCGGGTGATCTCGGGCCGGATGAAAAAGTGTTCTATTTGAGCCCGGACGCGCCGGCGGGCTTCGACTACATTCTCAGCGAATCGACCTATGGCGGGCGCGAGCGGCAAGACTACACGCTCGACCAGCGGCGCGAGGCGCTGAAGACGGAGATCAACGACGCGCTGGGACGCGGCGGCAATCTGGTGATCCCGGCCTTTGCGGTCGAGCGCAGCCAGGAGCTGCTGCACGATATCGGCCTGCTGATCAAGCAGAACGAGATTTCACCAGCGCTGGTGTTCCTCGACAGCCCGCTCGCCAGCAAAGTCACGGCGGTCTACAAGAAATATGCGGCGATGTTCGACGACGTCGAACTCAATGCGGACGAGCTGTTCAACGACTCACGCTTCCGTATCGTCGAAACGGTCGATGAATCCAAGGCGAT
>JANXSI010000137.1 GCA_025352765.1 Devosia sp.
CGAGAGCAGCCGGTCCCTGTCCATCACCGGGGCAAGGATCAGGAAAGTGAAATGGCATTTCGGACATTCGCCGCACCACAGCACGCCGTCGTGTCCGCCGAGCCGGAAGTTGCGGTTGCAGCTCGAGAACACATGGTCGAAGCGAGTTTCGCGGGCAAAGAGCTTGGCGATCCGGGCCTCAGAATACGGCCGCAGCAGCGAGAAATAGCTGAGCGCGCCGCCCGTCGCTTCCGCGAGCACGTCGGCGATGCGGACTTCGAAATCGAGTGATTTCGAATACTGGTGGTTCACCTCGCGGCCGTCATGGACGACGTTGCCTTCGCTCGCCGAGCGCTCGTTGGAGAGAATGGCGCGAGAGTAGGAGAACAGCAGCGCTGTCAGCGCCGCGATCATCGAATTGATGGCCGTCGAGGGAACATGGCCGTTGAGGTAGCCAGGCTCCTTGCCGAGGCGGATCATCTCGGGGTCGAGCACGCGCGTCACATAGAGCGGCGTTTTACCGAGCTTGCCCACCGAGCTCAGGATCGGACCCTTGGGATTGACGGCGAACGGCGAGTAGTCGAGCCCGGCCGCCTCGAGCAGTTCGACCGAGACCAGCGAATCCTTGCCGCCGCCGATCGGCAGCAGGGCGCGGTCCCGAAGCAGCGGGGCCGGACGGCCCCTGCGGAGGTCGAGCGGCGCGTCGACGACGATCTTGCCGAAATGGCTAAGGGTGTTGCGGGCGTAGAATTCGCCGAGGCCGTTGGAATAGACGTCGAGAGCGAACTCGCGGCCGGCGGCGGTCAGCGGGAAGCCGACGACAAGGCGAAGCGGGGCCGTGAGCTTGAAATAGCTGACGCCGAGAACCACCGCCGTCAGCTCGAGCAGGCGCGCGAAGGCATCGCTCGCCGCGGCATCGGCATCCGCGCCGGGCGGGAACTGCAGGGTCTCGGTGAAACGAAGATCGCCCAGCGCATAGGGGAAGCGCGCGACGCCGGTCGCGGCGTCGTAGGCGGGGGCTTCGATGTGGAAGTCGGCAGTCAATTGCGCGCCCGGTCCTCGTCCTTCGACAGGCTCAGGATGAGGACCTCCCGGACGTTCCGGAGCCCTGCTGCCCTCATGGTGAGCCTGTCGAACCACGAGGGCGAGTCGAGATCGTTCAATAGATTCTGAGACTCAACCTCAGCACAATATCGGGGCTGAGGCGCTGAAAGCCAAATTCGCGCATCGTGCAGCTCCAGGTGGTGCCCAGCCGCTCGACCTTGAACAGGTTGTAGCGCGCCGGATCCTCGCCGCCATCCTCGCCCTGCGCGGCCCCGGCGGCGGCAACGCCCACCACCGGCACGTCGCCGTTGAGGCCGGGAATGGCAAAGATCGTCGATTTGTGGGTGTGACCGTGGAGGATCAGTTCGGCGCCGTGCGTCGCCACCTGCTCGCGCAGCAGTTTTGCGCCGTAAAGCCCGAGTCGCGGGTGGCGCGCCTCGAGGTTGGGTGGGTGGTGGATCAGGATGACGCGGAAATAGCCCGCCTCGCCCATGAGCTTGAGGATGCGGCCGAGCCGCTCGGCTTGGTCCTGTTCGAACCGGCCCAGCGCGAAGCCGGGCGGTGAGGTGACCGAACTGGTGCAGGAAATGACCGCGATATCGCCGACGCGGCGGACGAACGGAAACTGCGCGGCGTCGAGGGTTTCCCCCCGCATGTAGTCGCCCCAGCGGTCGTTGTTGTAGCCGAACGAGGGCTTCAGGTAGGAATCGTGATTGCCCGGCGACACGCACACGGTTTCGGTTGGCCCGACTGTCTGCAGCCAGTTCCACGCGGTGTTGGCCTCTGGCTCGAGGCCCAGATTGACGAGATCGCCGGTGACGGCGACGAAATCGGGGGTCTGCTCGCGCATGTGGCGCACGAGATTGGTGAGGCCCTCGCCCGAGAGCGTCGCCTGCCGCCGGAACCGCCAGTTCAAATAGCCGGTGATGCGCTTGTTGAGCAGTTCGGTCCATTTCACCGGCGGCATCGGCGCCAGGTGAACGTCGGAAATGTGAGCAAGCAGGGTCATTGCGCCGGGTAATGCCACGCCAAGCCCGACAAGAAAATGGCTGATGTCGCCGGGCGGCCATTTTGCAGGCGCGGCTGGGCTGCTAGGCACGGGGCATGGATGAAGATTCAGCCCTCCGCCCCTGGCAACGGATCAGGACCCGACTGCACCTGTTCCTTACCGGTGTCCGCAAGCGCCTGACCGTCGGGGTTCGCGCCGTGCTGGTCGACGGCGACCGTGTGCTGCTGATCAAGCACACCTACGCGCCCGGCTGGCAGTTTCCGGGCGGCGGGGTGGAGCCGGGTGAGACCGCAGAGCTCGCCGCGGCTCGCGAGACGTTCGAGGAAACCGGCTATCAGGTCAAGGGCCGTCCGCAACTGCTAGGCTTCTACCTCAATCGCATCGCTGGCGGCCGTCGCGACCACGTCGCGGTCTATGTCTGGCGCGATTTTCGCAATGCGAAGTCGTTCAAGCCGAATCTGGAGATCGCCGAGTGCGCGTGGTTCGCACTCGATGCCCTGCCGCCGGACGTGGGCAAGGGCACGGCGCGGCGGATCGCCGAACTGCTGGGGCAGGGGGATCCGGCCAGCGAGTGGTAGTATTTTACATTGCGTATCTCATGGGATACATAAGCGATGTTGGAAGTAAGGCAGACGGCAGTTTTCGAGAAGTGGTTGCGTGACCTGCGCGACGATAGGGCAAGGTCGATCATTCAACTTAGGCTTGATCGGCTGGCCACAGGTCATGTGGGTGACTTCAAAAGCGTCGGCGGCGGAGTAGGCGAACTTCGAGTCCACTTTGGACCTGGATACCGATTGTACTTCCTGAGAGAGGGGGAAGTCGTGATCGTACTGCTATGCGGCGGACGCAAAGCCGATCAAAGACGCGACATTGAAAGAGCTATAGCGCTAGCCCATTCGTGGAGAACCTAGATGCCCCTTGAGACCACAAAGTATGACACTGCCGACTACCTCAAGACGGCAAAGCAGATTGCATTCTACCTTGAGGCGGCGTTCGACGATGGAGACCCGGCGCTGATCACTTTGGCGCTTGGCAATATTGCCCGCTCCGAAGGCATGACTGACGTGGCCAAGGCCGCCGGCCTCACCCGTGCGAGCCTCTACAAGGCCCTGTCGGCCGAGGGCAATCCTGAGTTCGCCACGGTGCTCAAGGTGATCCAGGCGCTTGGCCTGAAGCTCACGATCGCGCCTGCGGTCGATTCAGAAGCCGCTTGATCGCCTAGAGAAAATCCAGCTCCGGCCCGATCGGAACGATCTGGGTCGGGTTGATGCGGGTGTGGCTCCAGTAATAGTGCGTCTTGATGTGGTCGATGAAGATCGTCTCGCGTACGCCGGGCGTTGCGACCAGGCCCTTGAGATAGTGCGAGATGTGCGGGTAGTCGGCGATCTGGCGGATGTTGCATTTGAAGTGGCCGAAATACACGGCATCGAAGCGCGCCAGCGTGGTGAACAGTCGCCAGTCGGCTTCGGTGACGCGGTCCCCGGCGAGATAGGCGCTCTGACCGAGAATGTGCTCGATCCAGTCGAGTGAGGCGAAGAGCTCGTTGGCAGCCTTTTCGTAGACCGCCTGCTTGGTGGCAAAGCCCGCCTTGTAGACGCCGTTGTTGACGGTGTCGTAGACGCGCTTGTTGATGGCGTCGATCTCGAGCCGCAGCGCCTCGGGGTAATAGTCGTCGTCGTTGCCGGTCAGACCGTCGAAGGCCGAGTTGAACATCCGGATGATCTCGGCGCTCTCGTTGCTGACGATGGTCTGGCGCTGCTTGTCCCAGAGCACCGGGACGGTGACTCGGCCGGTGTGGTCGGGCTTGGCCTTCTGGTAGATGTTGTAGAGGAATTCCGAGCCGTAGAAGCTGTCGCCGGTCGAGCCTTCGTCGGTCTTGAACGACCAGCCGGTTTCGTCCGGCATCTTCGGCGACACCACCGAGACGGTAATCAGGTCCTCAAGGCTCTTCAGCGCGCGGAAGATCAGCGTGCGGTGGGCCCAGGGGCAGGCGTATGACACATAGAGGTGGTAGCGCCCGGCCTCGGCCGGAAAGCCGCCTTCGCCGGTCGGACCCGCGGCGCCGTCCGGGGTGATCCAGTTGCGGAACGGGGCTTCGCTACGCACGAAGGCGCCACCGGTCTTGGCGGTGTCGTACCATTCGGTGGACCAGCGCCCATCGACCAATTGTCCCACAATCGTCTCCATTTCGTCGTGTCGGTGCCTCACTTAGGCACTCGGATCGCCGTCGGCAATCTTGCAGGGACCGTTCATCATCCGTGGATGTTTTTGGCAATGGTCTTGAAATGGGAGCAGGGGTCCATGATTTCTCGTTTACGCGTTGCCCCTGTGGTGGTACTGCGATTTTCAGACGCTAGGAGGCGTCCAGGATGGAGATAGTCGTTCACGTGACCCGACGACCGTAAAAGGTCGGGAGCCGGCTTTGTCGAAAGCCGGCGTGTTTGTCCTCACTCGTTTTCTGGACCAGCCTCACATGATCGCTCCGTCTCTCGTCTCGGCCGCGCCGTCGGCCCCTCCGCAATCTGCCGCGCCCACTTTGCGCTTTGCCACTCCCGATGACGATCAGTTCGTCGCGGACTTGCAGGAACTGGCGTTCGGCCCCGGCCGCTTCGCCCGCACCGCCTATCGGGTGCGCGAGCGCTTCCAGATCGACCCCACCCTGTCACTGATCGCCGAAGTCGATGGCGTGCGCAGCGGCTCGGTGTGGATGACGCCGATCTCGATCGGCGGCATTGACGGCTGGATGCTGGGACCGCTCGCCACCCATCCCGATTTCCGCAAGCGCGGCGCCGGCAAGATGCTGGCCATCGAAGTCACCCGCATCGCGCTCGAGCGCGGCACGGGGAGCTTTGTGGTGCTGGTCGGCGATCGCGACTATTATTGCCCCCTCGGCTGGCAGCCGACCACGCCCGGCGCCATCCAGTGGCCCGGCCCGGTCGACCCCAGCCGCGTGCTGCTGTTTTCGGACGACAAGACGCTCGCCACCCGGATCAAGGGACCGATCGCGCCGTTCGGGGCCGCCCAACAAGCCTGAGGTCCGTGCATTGCCGGCAGCCGATGAACTGATCGAACGAATCAGGCTTCGGCTGCTGCCCGACCCGCAGGCGGCCGAAGTGCTGGCGACGCTCGTCCCCGACTGGGCGCCCGAAGGCGGGTTTTCGAGCCCGCCGCGAGATGCGGCGGTGCTGGTGGCGATCGTGCGCCGGGGCGAGGCCCTGTCCGTCCTTTATACCGAGCGCTCTCCGGCGCTCCGCTCGCATTCGGGCCAGATCGCGTTTCCGGGCGGCAAGATCGACCCGGGCGATGCCGGGCCCGGCGATGCAGCGCTGCGCGAGGCCAACGAAGAGGTCGGGCTCGATCGCGCCGACGCGCGAATTCTCGGCTACCTGCCGGCCTATTTCACCGGATCGAACTATATGATCACCCCGGTCGTTGCCGAAGTAACTCCGGGCCGTGAGTTCATGCCCAATCCGGATGAGGTGAAATCGGTGTTCGAGGTCCCGCTGGCGCGGCTGATGCGCGACGACAGTTTTGGCACGTTCCGTATCCGGCGACAGGAGGTCGAGCACACCACCTGGCAGATCGATCACGAGGGGCAGCTGATCTGGGGGATCACCGGCAATTTGACCCGGCGCTTCTACGATCTGGTGCTCAAGGACGAGGGGGCGATGTGACTCCCGAAGCCGCTCAACACCACCTGAAGGCGGCCGACTGGCTACGCCGTCCAGAAACGCAGCGCGTGTTTGAGCTGCTCGACGGCGCGCGCGGCAAGATCAGGGCGGTCGGCGGCATCGTCCGCGACACGCTGCTCGAGAGGGTGCGCGACACCGGCGAGATAGACTTTGCCACCGAGCTGACCCCCGACCAGGTGACCAGGCGTGCCGCGCAGGCCGGAATCCCGGTCTATCCGACCGGCATCGAGCACGGCACGGTGACCATCAGGGTGGGCGACCTCGTCGCCGAGGTGACGACGTTGCGTGAGGATGTCGAGACCGACGGACGGCACGCGGTGGTCAAGTTCGGGACCAACTGGACCCATGACGCGCAGCGGCGCGATTTTACGCTCAACGCGCTCTATGTCGGGATGGACGGGACGCTCTTCGACCCGCTGGGCGGGGTCGAGGACTGCCTCAAGGGCGCGGTCAAATTCATCGGCGACGCCGATCAGCGGATCGCCGAGGACCGATTGCGCGTCTACCGCTTCTTCCGCTTCACCGCGAGCCACGGGCACGAAGCCTTCGACCGCCCAGGCCTCGAGGCAGTGACGCGGGCCGCGGGGACACTGGGCGAGCTTTCGGCCGAGCGCGTCGGGCACGAGATGCGGCGGATGCTGGGGTTGCCGAGGGTCGCCAAGACCCTGCTGAAGATGTCGGATGCGGGCGTTGCGGCGCTGCCAAGAGATGTTCTCGAACAGCTCGGGGCGTACGAGCGGCATGCTCACAAGCCGGATTATTCGGCGCGGCTGGCGCTGCTCGTCGCGGCGCTCGGTGCCTCGCGCCTCAAGACCGGCTGGCGGCTCTCCAACGAAGACATCACCGTCGCCGAGTCGATCCTTGCGGCGGGGCGGCTACTCGGGGACTTCCACGTGAGCGAAGCGGCCTATCGCTATCCGGCAGCCCTGTCGGAAGCCGTCGACGTCGCGGCGACCCTTGCCAACTGGACCGAGGCGGGCAAGTCCGCAGTGGTGCAGCGGCTCGAGGCGATCGACGTGCCGCGCTTTCCGATCAGCGGCAATGATCTCATCGCCGCGGGGATCCGCCCGGGCCCGCACCTTGGTGCGGAACTCGAGCGCCTCGAAAGGAGCTGGATCGCCAGCGAGTTCCGGCTCGATCGCGCGGCGCTGCTGGCGGACATCCAGCGCTAGTTATTGAGCCGGCTGCGGCTCGTGGATGCGCGCCTTGATGCGCTCCACCATCTCCGGCCTGACCACGGTCTCGCCGTGCGTCTCCCGCAGGTGATCGGCCGCCCGGCGGACGATCTCGGCATCATGTTCGGACTGGGTGTGCCACGGGCAACCCGGCACCAGGCATTCGTACTGTTTCATTGTCGTCTCCTTGAGCCCCAGGCTCAAACGGGCAGAGAGCGCCGGGAGTTCCGACGGTGGCTTACGGCCACCTCACCTCGGGCGGCATGGACGACAGGATGGCTTCGATGTTGCCGCCGGTTTTGAGGCCGAAGGTCGTGCCCCGATCATAGAGCAGGTTGAATTCGACGTAACGGCCGCGGCGGATCAGCTGTTCGTTGCGGTCGGCGTCGGTCCAGGGCGTCGCGAAATTGCGGCGGACGAGGGCAGGGTAGACCTCGAGGAAGGCGCGGCCGACGTCCTGGGTGAAGGCGAAATCGGCGTCCCAGTTCTGTGTATTGTGCCCGTCGTAGAAGATGCCCCCGATGCCGCGCGGCTCGTTGCGGTGCTTGAGGAAGAAATACTCGTCGCACCAGGCCTTATAGCGCTGGTAGTCGACGCCCGGATGGGCGTCGCAGGCGGCCTTGTAGGCGGCGTGGAAGTCGAGGCTGTCGGGATCGGTCTGGGTGCGGCGCCGGTCGAGCACCGGGGTCAGGTCGCCGCCGCCGCCGAACCAGTATTTGCCGGTGACGATCATGCGGGTGTTCATGTGCGCCGCCGGCACGTTGGGATTCCACGGGTGGATGATCACCGACACCCCGGCGCTCCAGAATTCGGCGCCCGCCTCGGTGTGCGGCATCTGCTTGGCGAATTCCTCGGTGAAGTGGCCATGCACCGCCGAGATATGGACGCCCGCCTTTTCGAACACCCGGCCGTGCAGCAGACCGATCTCGCCGCCGCCGCCTTCAGGCCGCGACCAGGGTTTGATCTCGAAGCGTCCGGGGGGCCGGCCGGTTTCGGCGCCGCCCGCGTCCTCGATGGCCTCGAGGCGGGCCACGAGGTCGTCGCGCACCTGGCGGAACCAGGCCGCGGCGATGGCTTTCTTGTCGTCGATGTCGGCGGGGAGGGTCATGTGAGGCCTGAGAATCCGTCGGTCTGCCGTTTCGCCTCGCCCAATACCAGAGCCGCGGCGATCGCGACATTGATCGATCGCAATCCTGGCCGCATCGGGATGCGGACGCGCAGGTCGGCGTCGGCCGCGACCTGGTCGGGTACCCCGGCGCTCTCGCGGCCGAGCAGCAGGATGTCATCGCCGGTGTATGTCGCGTCGTACACCGACTCACTGGTTTTGGTGGTCAGCAGCACCAGGCGGCGGGCCATTTCGCGGCGCCAGGTATCGAAATGGGCGTAGCTGTCGTGCTCGACGAAATCGGCGGCGTCGAGGTAGTCCAGCCCGCCGCGCTTCAACTCCTTGCGCGAAAACGCGAAGCCCGTGGGGTGGATAATGTGCACCACGACGCCTATGCAGGCGCCCAGCCGCAGCAGGGTCCCGGTGTTCTGGGCGATATCGGGCTGATAGAGCGCGAGGTCGACGGGCATGACTCTCCTTGGCACGGTGCAGGCAAACGAGCGGTGGGTATAGTGTCGCATCCCGCTTTTCGCCCGGCCTGCAAGGCTGGACAAGCCGGTCGCGGAGTGCAAAAAGACCACCAAATCACACGCAGGTGAAGGCGGGTGAAGTCAGTGTTGCGCGAGGTGCGGGGGCCCGCAAACAGCGCAAAATCAGACATCAGGCAGGGATTTTCGACCTTGGCGACAGAATCGAACTTGGCGCATGACGACACGCCCGATCAAGGCAAACGCGACTTCATTTATGTCGCTGCCGCAGCGGTGGGCGTCGTCGGCGTCGCCGGCGCCGTTTGGCCGCTGATCAACCAGATGAACCCCGATGCGTCGGTGCTCGCTCTGGCATCGACCGAAGTGGACATCAGCCAGATCGCTCCGGGCTCGGCCGTGACCATCAAGTGGCGCGGCTCGCCGGTGTTCGTGCGCAACCGCACGAAGAAGGAAATCGACGAGGCGCGCGCCGTCCCGATGGATCAGCTCAAGGATCCGCAGAAGGACGAAGACCGCGTCCAGAAGGGCCACGACAACTGGCTGGTGATGGTGGCGCTGTGTACGCATCTCGGTTGCGTGCCGGTGGGCGATGCCGGCGAGTTCGGCGGCTGGCTCTGCCCCTGCCACGGCTCGCAGTACGATACCTCCGGCCGCATCCGCAAAGGCCCCGCGCCGAAGAATCTCCTTGTGCCGCCCTACAAGTTCCTGAGCGACACCAAGGTTCAGATCGGTTGAGGGGGAAATAGATGTCCGCGCACGAGAGCAAATATACCCCGACCAATCCCGCCGCCAAGTGGCTGGAAGACCGGTTGCCCATCATGGGCTTCGCCAAGTCGACGCTGGTCGATTTCCCGACGCCCAAGAACCTCAACTACTGGTGGGTGTTCGGCGCGATCCTCGCCTTCATGCTGGGCGAGCAGATCGTCACCGGCATTATTCTTGCCATGCACTATACGCCGGAAGCCTCGCTCGCCTTCGACTCGGTCGAAGCGATCAAGCGTGACGTCAACGGCGGCCGGATCCTGCAGGCGGTGCACTCGACCGGCGCGTCGATGTTCTTCTTTGCCGTCTACATCCACATCTTCCGCGGCCTCTACTTCGGTTCGTACAAGGCCCCGCGTGAGGTGCTGTGGATCCTGGGCGTCATTATCTATCTCCTGATGATGGCGACGGCGTTCTTCGGCTACGTGCTGCCCTGGGGCCAGATGAGCTTCTGGGCCGCGGCGGTCATCACCAACATCTTCGCGGCGATCCCGGTGATCGGCGACCCCGTGCTGCAACTGCTGCGCGGCGGCTTCTCGGTCGACAATCCGACGCTCAACCGCTTCTTCTCGCTCCACTACCTGCTGCCGTTCGTCATTGCGGCGGTGGTGGTGCTCCACATCTGGGCGCTGCACGTGCCGGGCAACAACAACCCGGTGGGCGTCGAGGTGAAGTCGGAGCGCGACACGGTGCCGTTCCACCCGTTCTACACGATCAAGGACCTGTTCGCGGTCATCGTGTTCTGCATCCCGTTCGCCTGGTTCGCATTCTTTGCGCCGGACATCTTTGGGCACGCCGACAACTACATCCAGGCGAACCCGCTGGTGACGCCGCCGCACATCGTGCCGGAATGGTACTTCCTGCCGTTCTACGCGATCCTGCGCGCCATCGACTTCAACTTCATCCTCGACAGCAAGTTGCTCGGCGTCATCTTCTTCGGCGGCTCGATCCTGATCCTGTTCTTCCTGCCGTGGCTGGATACCTCCAAGGTCAAGTCGGGCACGTTCCGCCCGGCCTTCAAGTGGTTCTACGCGGTGTTCGTGCTGAACTTCCTGCTGCTCATGTGGTACGGCGCGCAGGAGCCGGGGCTGCAGATCATCGGGCCGTTCACGGTTGCTGACACCAGCAAGCTCTCGGTGGTCTACTACTTCGCCTACTTCCTCGTCATCCTGCCGCTGCTCAGCCGCTTCGAGAAGCCGCGGCAGCTGCCGAATTCGATCTCGGAAGCCGTGCTCAAACTGTCCAAGTCGGTGAGCGGGGCCGATCCCGCCATGCCGGCTGCTCATTGACCCCCAGGACCGCAACAAGATGATCAAGATCTCGACCATTTTCGCTGCCGCCCTGATCAGCCTCGGGCTGGCCGGCCCGGTGCTGGCGGCGGAAGCTGAGCCGATCACCAAGCAGCACTGGAGCTTTGCGGGTTTGTTCGGCACGTACGACCAGATGCAGCTGCAGCGCGGTTTCCAGGTGTTCCGCGAGGTGTGCTCGAACTGCCACTCGGCACGGTTGCTGGCGTTCCGCAACCTCGCCGAAGAGGGTGGTCCGAAGTTCAGCGAAGGCCAGGTCAAGGAACTCGCGGCTCAGTACAAGGTCTCCGATGTCGGCGTCGAAGGCGGCACGCGCACCGCGTTGCCGTCCGATCATTGGCCGTCGCCGTTCGCGACCGAACTCGACGCCCGTGCCGCCAATGGCGGCGCGTTGCCGCCCGACATGTCGGTGCTGGCCAAGGCCCGCAGCATCGAAGACGCCTTCCCCAACTGGGTGTTCAACTACTTCACGACCTATGCTGAGGGCGGGCCGGACTACATCCACGCGCTGCTCAACGGCTATGTCGATCCGGCGCCGGATGGGTTCCAGCTGCCCGAGGGCAAGTACTACAACACGGTGTTCCCCGGCCACGCCATCGGCATGCCGCCCCCGCTCTCGGACGGGCAGGTGAGCTACGCCGCTGCCGCCGACGGGTCGACCGTGCCGCTGACCGTCGACCAGTACTCCAAGGATGTCTCGGCCTATCTGATGTGGCTCGCCGAGCCTCATCTCAATGTCGACAAGCAGGCGGGTTTCCGCGTGCTGACCTTCCTCATCCTGTTCGCGGTGCTGATGTACCTGGTCAAGAACCGCGTCTGGCGCCACGTCGAGCACTAAGCGCGACGACATCGCAGACTTCCAAAGGGCGCTCCGGCGCCCTTTTCGTTTCGTTGATGACCCGGACCCGGCGCGGGGCGCCCACCCCTCATCCGCCCTTCGGGCACCTTCTCCCACAAGGGGAGAAGGCCATTGAGCCGAGCCCGCAGTCGGGCCTTCCTTCTCCCCTTGTGGGAGAAGGTGGATCGGCGCAGCCGAGACGGATGAGGGGTGGGCCGCATGTGCGTGGGCTCATGACTTTCCACACGCGATCCGCTGCGCTACTCTCCGACTCGACCACAAGGATTTCGCATGTCGCCGATCCGGACCGCAGCCACTGTTCTCGGCGTCGCCTTCACCGTGGCGCGGCATCCGGCTGTGCGGGCGGCGGTGCGCGCCGCGCCGCTGCTGATCACCCCGCGGATGCGGGCGGCGGCCACCGAGGCGACGCTCGAGACGGCGTTCCGCGCCGGCGCCATCGCCCGCAAGATTGCCCGGCGCCACTGATATGCTCGACCTCAAATCGCTGATCCGCACCATCCCGGACTATCCCAAGCCGGGGATCCTGTTCCGCGACATCACCACGCTGATCGAGCACCCGCAGGGGTTCAAGGAGAGCGTCAAGCGGCTCACCGACGCGCATCGGGATCTCGGCATCACGCATGTAGCGGGGATCGAGGCGCGCGGCTTCATCTTCGGGGCGGGCGTTGCTATCGAGATGGGGGTCGGCTTCATCCCGATCCGCAAGGCCGGCAAGCTTCCCGGGGCGACGATCGGGCAGAACTACACGCTCGAATACGGCGTCGACACCATCGAGATCCATGCCGATGTGCTCAACAGCACGCACAAGGTGCTGCTGATCGACGACCTGATCGCCACCGGCGGCACGGCCGTTGCGGCGGTGAGCCTGATGCGGCGGACCGGGGCCACGGTCGAGAACGCCGGGTTCGTCATCGACCTCGCTGACCTCGGCGGCGCCGAAAAGCTCCGCGTCATGGGCGTGTCGATCGTCAGCCTCGTGGCGTTCGAGGGGCACTGAGCCCCGACGCCCGCCCTCAGCGCGGCGTGCAGGTCAGGACGGCCTTTTCCGGATTGTAGAGCGTCAGGATGTCATTGCCGTTGGCATCGAAGCTCGCGAGCGCCGTGGTAATGCCGATGTTGAACAGGTTGCCGCTCAGAAATTTCGCGCCGTCCGAGCCCATCTGGGCGTCGCCGGTGCCCGAAGCGGCCGAGCCGAAGGTGGCGGAGGCGTAGCCATAGGTGCCGGCAAAGATCGTCAGCAGCCCGGCTTTGGTGTTGTCGATCAGCGCGATGCAGCCCCAGTTGCCCTCGGCAGGGCTGACCGTCACCGGAGCGACGGCGGCGGGCGGCGCGGCATCCTGGGCGATGGCGGGCGAGGCAAACAGCAGGGCGATGGCGAGAGCGATATGGCGCATCAGGGTGTTCCGGAGCCTTTGAGCAGTCTCCCCAATACAGGGAGTCGGGTCAACGCCAGCAGCAAACGCAGCCTTAGTGGCATTTTGTAGTCGCGGAGCTTGGAAAAGCCCACCAATTCGGCGTGATAGACCAGCTCGTTGCGCTGGTTGTGGGCCTCGATGGTGTTGAACAGCAGCCCCCAGCCGGGGATCGAGTTGGACGCCCGCTTGCCGGTGACGATGAGCGTATAGGTCACCGTGTCGCCCGGCCGCACCGGCGCCTTGAACTGCATGGTGTTGACGCCGGGAGAGGGGCCCGACACGCCCGGCTCCTCGCCGAGGCCGCGCAGGCGGTCCTCCTCGGCGAAGAGCGCGTCCACCATGTGACGATGGCCGACGCTGACGGTATGCCAGCCGGACGCCACCAGCCCGCCGAAATGGCTGAGTTTCGCCGCTTCCGGATCGATGTGGAAATACTGCGGGTCGTAGAGCGTCGCAAAGCGGATGATCTCCGCCTCGGTGAACGAATGGCTGCCGAGCGGGAACGGCTCGTCGATGCCGATATCCTCGAACCAGCGGGTCATGTGGTTGCACCGTTGGGAGCACAGGGCGCGCCACGAGCACGGCGCCACCCTCTCCCCTCAGGGGAGAGGGCAGGGAGAGGGGTGAAGTGTCGCGGCAAGCGCTCGCCGCGCCGCAACGCGCCATGCTGCAAACAAGCGCCAGCCCTAAGTCTGAACCCCTCATCCGGTGCTGCGCGCCACCTACTCCCCTCAGGGGAAAAGGGAATCGCGGCCATCACCATCGCCCCGATCACGGGTGCACCACGGGCACCGAGGGATCGCGTACTTCGACAAGGTTCGCCAGCCGCATGGTCATCACCGGCTCGCCCTTCTGGTTGCGGATGTCCATGTCGAGGGTGACGATGCCGCGCTCGGGGTGGGAGCGCGAGCGGCGGAGCGCCGAGATGGTCGCGGTGCCGCTGATGCTGTCGCCGACCATCACCGGCTTTTTCCACTTGAGGTCGGAAAAGCCGAGACCTCCCATCGAGGCGATGCGGACGAGGAACCGGTCGCCGAGCATCTTCAGCGTCAGCGCCGCCGTCTGCCAGCCGCTCGAGGCCAGGCCCCCGAGCAGCGAGGCTTTGGCAGCCGCTTCGTCGAGATGGAAGGGGAACGGGTCGAACTCGCGCGCAAAGGTGATGATCATCTCCTTGTTCACGGCGGTGGTGCCGAGGTCGATGATCTCGCCGAGCGCGAGGTCCTCGTAGTGGCGGCGGTCCTGGGTGATGGGGTTCATGGCGCGTTGACGTATACGTCAACCAATGGCGCGCCGCTAGAGCAGCAGCGGCAGCAGGGTCACGAGGCCGAAATAGGCGACGAAGCAGACGAACGACAGCCCGATCAGCCAGATCGGCAGCTTGCCCGGGGCACGGCCGATGATGACGCCGATGGCGATCAGGATGGCGCCGACGCCGAAGGCACAGATCAGCAGCCGCCCGAACCGGCCCAGCGTGTGCTCGGTAAAGATGATGACGAAGGGCGCGAGCGCCGTGAAGATCGCCGGCCCGATCAGCCGGCGCACGCGACCGACCCGCTGCACCACCGCGACGATGACGCCGGCGACGAAGAGCACGATGCCGGCCGTCGCCACCACGCCCAGCGTGTCGAGCTTGCCGGCCAGCAGACCCGCTGGCGCTGCAAAGAAGGCGCTGGTCATGGCCAGCCAGCACCAAAATAGGTTTCAAACA
>JANXSI010000352.1 GCA_025352765.1 Devosia sp.
GTCAAGTTCAGCGCCGTGGCATTCACCAACCTGAGCCGCGACCACCTCGACTACCATCACGACATGGAGACCTACCGCGACGCCAAGGTCAGGCTGTTCAACGACCTGATCGCAGAGGGCGGCGCGGCGATCGTCAATGCCGACGATCCCGCGTACGAGCCGTTCATGTTCGCCGCCCTCGGTCGCGGCGCGACGCTGATGACGGTTGGCCGCGAGGGTGCCTGGTTCGAGATCCGGTCGGTCGAGAACGAAGGATACGGCCAGCGGGTCACCGGTCGTCTCGTGGGCGAACCGGTGAGTTTCAGGCTGCCACTGACCGGCGCTTTTCAGGCCAGCAACGCGGTTGTGGCCCTCGGGCTGGCGATTGCCACCGGGGCGCCGCAGGAGGCCGCCATCCTTGCGCTCGAGCACCTAACGGGGGCGCGCGGCCGGCTCGAACTGGTGGCAGAGCGCAATGGCGCAGCCATCTTCGTCGACTATTCCCATAAGCCCGTTGCCCTTGAAACCGCGCTCGCTGCCTTGCGTCCCTATGCAAAGGGCAAGCTTCGGCTCGTGTTCGGGGCCGGTGGCGACCGTGACACCGGCAAACGTCCGCTGATGGGCGAGATTGCGCATCGCCTCGCCGACCAGGTGATCGTCACCGATGACAACCCGCGGACCGAAGACCCTGCGGCCATCCGGGCCGAGATCCTCGCAGCGGCCCCCGGCGCGCTGGAGATCGGCGATCGCCGCGCGGCGATCGAAACCGCGATCAAGGCGTTGCAGCCTGGCGACATCCTGCTGATTGCCGGCAAGGGCCACGAGGACTATCAGATCGTCGGAACGACCAAGCACCACTTCTCGGACCACGAAGTGGTTGCGGAGACACTGAAGGGCCGCTGATGACGCCGCTATGGACTGTTGCCGAAGCCGTCGCCGCAACGGAGGGGCGGCCGGAAAAACTGTCCGATGGGCCGCTGCACTCCATCTCAATAGATTCGCGCGACATTGAGCCCGATGCGCTGTTCGTGGCGATCAAGGGCGACACGCTCGATGGCCATGACTATGTGGGCGCTGCGCTTGCCGCCGGAGCTGCCGCCGCCGTTGTGTCCCAGGACTGGTTCGCCGCGCATGGCGGCGAGCGGCTTATCGTGGTGCCAGATCCGCTCGAGGCGCTGCGCGCCATGGGGCGGGCTGCGCGCAGCCGGTCCAAGGCGTTGGTCATTGCTGTGACCGGCAGCGCCGGAAAGACCACCACCAAGGAGGCCATTCGCACCATTCTCGGCGCGGCGGGCCAGACCCACTACTCGATCAAGAGCTTCAACAACCACTGGGGCGTGCCGCTGATGCTGGCGCGCATGCCGCGCGAGACGCAGTTCGGGGTATTCGAGATCGGCATGAACCATGCAGGCGAAATCACGCCGCTGGTGCGCCTTGTTCGCCCGCACATCGCGGTGATCACCACGGTGGCGGCCGCCCATCTCGAGTTCTTCGCATCGATCACCGAGATCGCCGAAGCCAAAGCGGAAATCTTTCTCGGCCTCGAGCCCGGCGGAACCGCGGTGCTTAATGGCGACCACGATTATCTGCACGTCCTGTTCAGCAAGGCCCGCGCAGCCAAGGTCGAACACATCGTCACCTATGGGTACGATCAGGAGGCGGACTACCGGATCGCTGCGCCTGAGGCAGTGGGAACGCGAACCTTCTCGCGTGTCACACACGGGGTGCAGGCCTTCGACCTCGACCTGCAGGTGCGAGGCCGTCACATGGTCGCCAACGCCACGGCGGCGCTTGTCGTGGCCTTTCTCGCCGGCGTCGGGGCCCCGCTCGCGCTGCGCGCCCTTGCCGGATTCGGGGCGTCGGAGGGCCGGGGGGAAGTGACCCGGCTCGGTCCCCCCGAAAAGCCGCTGCTGCTGGTCGATGAGAGCTACAACGCCAACGTCGCCTCGATGGAGGCCACGCTCGACGTGTTCGGATCGATGACGCCGCCCGACGGCCAGAAGGTTCTCGTTCTGGGCGATATGCTGGAGCTGGGGCCGCAGGGCGCGGAGCTTCATAAATCTCTCAAGGATGCGGTGTTAGCCACTGGCGCCACTCGTATATTCCTAGTCGGGAAGGCGATCGAGCCGCTGGCTGAGGTGCTGGGCACGGCGCAGGTCGTGGGACACGCCCGGCGCATCGAAGACCTGATGGAGGCAATTGTCTCCAACCTTGCCTTTGGGGACGCTGTTATGATCAAAGGCTCCAAAGGCGTTCGTCTGGCGTTGCTCGTCGACAAGATCAAGCAGCGTTTCGGCGTCCAGTCTTAAGGGACGGAGACCGGCACGCGAATGCTATAT
>JANXSI010000377.1 GCA_025352765.1 Devosia sp.
GCCTTGTCATGGGTGCGCTGCCCCAGCAGCCCGAGCGCCTGCCCCAGATAGTTTGTCGCCATCGCCCACTGGATCGGATCGGCCTCGCGCGTCTTGACCTCGAGCGCCGCGCGATAGGCGGCAATCGCGTCGAGGACGTCGGTGATCCCCGTCCCCCGCGACGCGATGCCGTGCAGCACCAGCCCGAGATTGTACTGGGTGTCGCCCCAGTCGGCGGGAAACACCTCGCGGGAGGTCGCGAGCAATGCCTGCCGGTAGGCGGCGGCCGCCTTCGTCAGCGCGTCCGCATCGCCCTTGGCGTCGAGGGTCTGCCAGGTCAACCCGATGTTGAAGTTCACCCGGGTCCAGGCCGCTGGATTGGTCTGCGGCGTCACGCCGGTCAGCGCCAGGTCGTAGGCCTCGATGGCGGCGCGGGAATTGTCCGAGCCGTCCTCGCGCTCGCCGAGTGTCTGCAGCGACAGGCCCAGATGCTCCTGGGCATTCTCCCACTCGACCGGGTTGCCGTCGGAGGTGAAGACCTCGAGCGCCGCACGGTAGGCCCCGATCGACTCGGCGAGGCGGTCGGTTCCGTCCTGCAGGTTGGCGATCCCGTAGAGCGACAGCCCGAGATTGAACTGCGCCCGTGCCCAGTTCTCGGGCGCCCGCTCCCGCGTCCATTCGGTCATCGCCGCCTTCGACGCCTCGACCGCCGCTTCGAGCTGGCCGATATCGCCATTGCGCCGGCCGAGGTCCTGGAAGATCGCCGCTAGGTTGAGTTCGGTCATCGCCCAGTTGATCGGGTCGTTCTGCCGCGTCCGCACCGTCAGCGAGGCGTTGAACGCCTCGAGCGCCATCTGCAGCGCATTGGGGTCGCCGTTGGTCTCGCCCAGCGTCGTCAGCGCCACCCCGAGATTGGACTGGCCGGTGGCCCAGAGCAGCGGCACGGTTTCGGGCGTCAGCACCTCGAGCGCCTGCCGGTAGGAGCCGATCGCCTGTTGAAGCGCGCCCATATCGCCGGTCTGCTGGGCAATCGTCGCCATGACGTTGCCGCGGTTGCTCTCGCTCATCGCCCAGTCGAGCGGCACCCGGTCGCGGCTGCGCTCAAGCAGCGCATTGTCGAACGCCGCGGCGGCCTGCTGCAGCGTCGCAAGGTCGTGGGTCATGGTGCCGAGCGAGAACAGCGCGACGCCGTAGTTGTTCTGCGCGAAGGCCCAGTCGAGCGGCGACAGGTCGCGCGTCAGTGTCCCGAGGCCCGCCTCGAAGGTCGCGATCGACTCCCTCAGGATGGCGCGGTCGGTCTTGCGCTCGCCGAGGTTTCTGAGCGTACTGGCAAGATTGACCTCGATGCTGCTCCAAAGCAGCGGATCCTGCTCGCGCGGCGTTGCCGCCAGAGCCTCGCGGAAAGCGTACGCCGCGGCTTCAAAGCGCGCCGTGTCGCCGTCGCGCTCGCCCAGCGTCGACAGCGTGCTCGCGAGATTCATCTTGGTCACGCCCCAGTCGAGCGGCGACTGGTCGCGCGGATAGGCATCGAGTGCCGCCTGCAGTACGGCGACGCCCTGTTCGAGATGCGCGGTGTCGGTCTCGCGGCCGCCCAGCGTCATCAGTGCCCAGCCCAGATTGTTCTCGATCGACACCCAGTCGGCGAGCCGGGTTTCGCGCGGCGCCAGTTGCAGCGCCTCCTGGTAGGAGATCAGCGCCTGCTTCAGCGCATCATTGTCGCCCTTGAACTCGCCGTAGGAGCGCAGCGCGTCCGCCTCGCCGCGCTTGTACTCGAGTGCCGCGTCATCGTCCCAGCGCGCCACCTGCGCATAGGCCTCGCCGAACATCTTGGCCGCCGTGTTGAACTCGAAGTTGAGCGAGGCCGTCTGGGCATGCTCGGCGAAAGTCGCGCCAATCTCGAGCCGGTCGGACTTCAGCTCCCCCTCGAGCTGGTCACGGCTCTTGGCCAACTCGCGCGCCCGGGCCGTCGCCTGCTCGCGGAAGTTGAGTGCCAAATCCATCGCACCCTCGCCCTGCGCAGCGTCCGCCAGCCCCGCCAGGCGGTTGAGGTCGGCGTCCGATTTCACGCCGCCGGGCTTCTGCTCCATGAACAGTTTGAGCTGCTGCGCGCCCTGCTGCAGCTGCTTTTCGAGATCGGTTGCGCCGCCCGAAGTATCGACGCCGAGAACCTTCAGCATGCCGTAGAGCGCGTCGAGCGGCACGCCTTCGGACTTGGCGACCGTCTCGACATAGGTGCGCGTCGCTGGCGGCGCCGAGGCGATGGTCAGCAGCAATTGCCGGCGCCCCTGGCGGATCGCCGCATCGTCGCCGCTCGCCGGCTCGACCGGTTTGCCGAAGTTCAGCACCCGTCGCAACGACGAGTTCACCCAGGGCAACTGCTTCGCCTTGGTCTTGAGGTAGACCTCTTCGCTCACCATCGTCATCACGTCGCCGAACGAATAGCCGCCCGCCGCGAGGTGTTTCAGCAGCGCCGCCGCATAGGGCGAATTGCCCTCGCCGGGCGCCCCGTCGAGCGCCGGCTGGCCGGGGGATGCGGCAAAGCCGATGACCATGCCGAGGCTGTCTTCGGCGACGCCGGGCTTGGCCAGCGGCCGCGGTCCGCGCTCCTCGCCGAGACCGGTCTCGACCGCCGCCACGGGCGTGTCTGCTCCCGGAAGCTGGATCAGCGTTCCAGGCGGGAAGGCGTCGGTGCGGCAGGCATCGAGCAAGACGATCGTCACCGGCACGACCTTGGCCAATCCGTCGAGCAGCTCCTTGACCGGCACGAGGCTGGCGCCGGCCGTTTTGGGTGTCGAGAGGTCGGCATCGACCGGCACCAGATAGTTCGCGCCGCCGGCCTCGATGCCATGACCCGAATAGTAGACCAGTGCCACGTCGGCATCCTTGGCCGCAGCGACGAAGTCGGCGATCGCCTCCCGGAGCTTGCTGCCGTCGCCATCGAGCACGCGCTCGACCGAAAAGCCGAGCTCGTCGAGCAGATCGTCCATCGCCCGCGCGTCGCTCTTGGGATTGGCCAGCTTGTGGAGGCCGGTATAGGCCGACTCCCCGATCACCAGCGCCACGCCGCGCAGCGGATGATCCTCTGCGGCCGCCGGGATCGACAGCGCCAAGAGGACGACCAGGACAACCCACACCCGCCGCAAGTGCCCTTCCCCGCCGCGCATCACTTCGCTCCCAGCCGCTTGTCGATGTCGTCGACCTTGCCGCCGAAATAACTCGCATAGTCATCGCCCAGTGCGCCATAGACCTCGAGGGCCGCCGCATAGGCGTCGCGCGCCAATTCGAGGTCGCTGCGCGCACCGGTCTTGTCCGCCCGCAGCAGGGCCGCGATCCCCAGCACCGCCTCGGTCTGCGCCCACTCGAGCGGGCTCTCTTCGCGGGTAAAAGCGGTCAGTGCGCTCTGGTAGTCGGCAATCGCCCGATCGATCCAGTCGAGGTCGCCCAGCATCTCGCCGAGCTGCTTTTTGGCGAGGCCACGGTTGCGCATCGTCATTCCCCAGTCGAGCGGCGAGCGCTCCCGGGTCCGCTCCAGCACCGACTGGTCGAACGCCTCGATGGCGGCCGTCATGTCGTCGGAGGAGAGCGTGAGCACACCGCGGCTCGCCAGCGCCCCCGCCAGATTGTCCTCGGTCGCGGCCCAGTCGAGCGGCACTTTTTCGCGCGTCCGCTCCTCGAGCGCGGCGCGGAACGCCTCGATTGCGTCGTCGAGCGTTTGGGCCGCGGACTGGTTCTCGCCGAGGCGCGCCAACGCGATGCCCAGATTGTTTTCCGCCGTCGCCCAGTCGAGCGGCGTGCGCTCCCGGGTCAGCGCCTCGAGCGCCGCACGGTGCGCCTCGGCGGCGTCGCCATAGAGCGAAGCGTCGCCGACGCGGTCGCCCAGCAGCTGCAGCACGTTGCCGTAATTGCTCTGCATCCTGGCCCAGTCGAGTGGCTGGTCGGCGTGCTTCATCGCCTTCAGCGCGGCGGCAAAGGCGTCGCTGGCGCCATAGAGCGAGTCCGGGCCCGCCTCGCGGCGACCCAGCGCCGTCAGCGCCACCCCGATATTGCCCTTGGTCCGGGCCCATTCGGCTGGCGCCGTCTTGCGGCTCCGCGTCTTCAGCGCATCCTCGTACGCCGTGACCGCCTGCCGCAGCAGATCGCCGTCGCTCTGCCGCTCACCGAGCGCTTCGAGCACATTGCCGAGGTCGTTGCGCACGCTGCCCCATTGCGAGCCGCCTTCGGCGAGCCCCGAGGCGATTTCGAACGCCGCGATAGCGGCCTCGAGCGCCGCATTGTCACCCTTGTAGCGGCCCTGGTCATAGAGGGCGTTGGCCTCGTCCCACTTGTACCGCAGGGCGAGCCCCGCATCCCATTTTTCGACCTGTGCGAACGCCTTCCCCGACATCTCGGCGGCGGTGGCGAAATCGAAATTGAGCGTGGCGGTCCGGGCGTGCTCGGCATAGGTCGTGCCGATCTGCAGCCGGTCCTGCTTGATGTCGGCTTCGGCCACATCGACGTTGGCGGAGAGCGTGTCCGCCCGCGCCGACGCTTCGGCCCGATAGGTCAGAGCCAGGTCGATGGCGCCTTCCGCCTGCGCGGTTTCCGCAAGGCCCGCGAGCCGCTGCAACTCGGCGTCCGATTTTGCCGCGCCGGGCTTTTGCGCCATGAACTGCTTGAGCTGCCGCGCCCCGTCGAGCAGTTGGGCTTCGAGCTGGCTCGGGTTCGACGTGTCGACGCCCAGTACCTTCAGCATGCCGTAGAGGGCGTCGAGCGGCACGTTCTCGGACTGGGCGATGGTCTCGACATATTTGCGGGTCGCCTCGGGCGCCGCGGCAATGGTCAGCAGCAGCCTCCGCCGACCCTCGCGGATCGCGGCTGCATCCTGGTCCTGCGGCTCGACCGGTGTGCCAAAGCTCAGCACGCGGCGCAGCGACGAATTGGTCCAGGGCAGTTGCTGCGCCTTGGTCTTGAGGTAGACCTCCTCGCTCACCAGCGTCATCAAATCACCAACCGAATAGCCGCCGGCGGCGAAATGCTTGAGCAGCGCCGCCGCATAGGGCGAGTTGCCGCCCGGATCGCCATCAAGCGCCGGCTCGCCGGGAGAGGCGGCGAAGCCGATGACCATCCCGAGACTGTCGGGCGGGACGTCGGGTTTTGCCACCGGGGTCGGCCCGCGCAGCGCCTCGAGTCCGGCGGGTTCCACGGGGACGGCCTCGCTCGTGCCAGGCAGTGTCACCAATTGCCCGGCGGGGAACGAGTTGGTGCGGCAGGCATCGAGCAGCACGATCGTCGCCGGCACCGTCCGGGCGAGCGCCTCGAGCAGGTCGGACACCGCCACTAGGCTCTGGCCGGCGCTCTCGGGCGAGGTCAGGTCGGCGTCGACCGGCACGATGAAATCGCTGCCGCCCGCCTCTATCCCGTGGCCGGAATAATAGACCAGCGCCACGTCGGCATCCTTGGCCTCGTCGACGAAGTCGGCGATCGCCTGCCGGAGTTTCTTGGCATCGCCATCGAGCACCCGGTCGACGGAAAACCCCAGCGCATCGAGCATATCGTCCATGGCGCGGGCATCGCGCTTGGGATTGTCGAGCTTGCGGATGCTTGAATAGTCGCTCTCGCCGATCACGAGCGCGACGCCCCGGAGCGGTTGCTCGGCGAACGCCGGCGGCGGCGACAGCGCCGTGGCGAGCAGCAGCGCCAGCGCAAAATACCTTGATTTCAGCATCGTCTCATCCAGCAATGCCCCCGAGTCTATGACGCCGGCCGGGCGGGACGCCTTGGCCGGACCCTGCCCCGCTCCGTCTGACCCCACGATGAACAATGCAGCCTTTGCGCATGGGCCTCAAATCCGCCTGCCCCCGACCTTACGTATAGCCAACATGAACTTCCACGCCCCCGCCCCCGTCCCGCATACCAAACCGCTCGGCGCCCTCGGCTTCGTGCTGACCATGGCGCGCAACCCGCTCGCCATCTGGGCGGAGGCGGCGTTCACCGAGCCGGTGATCCGGGCGGAGTGGCTGGGCAATCCCACCATCATCGTCTCCGACCCGGCCGCGATCCGGCACGTGATGGTCGACAATTCCAGGAACTACGTGATGCAACCGCTGCGGCAGCGCATCCTGCGGCCCATCTTCCGCGACGGGCTGCTGACGGCCGAGGGCGAGCTGTGGCGCCGGACCCGCCGGGCGATGGCCCCGGTGTTCGCGCCGCGCAACACGCAGGGGCTGGCACCGGCGATGCTGAAGAGCTCCGCCGACTTCGCCGCGGGCCTGGCCGCCCACACGGGCGAGACCGTCGATATCGCCGAGCAGATGACACTGCTCACCTTCGACATCTTGCAGACGACGCTGTTTACCGGCGACATCGCGGGCGACCCGCAGGAGTTCGCTACGGCCGTCGCGGCGCTGCTGCGCACCATGGGGCGGATCGATCCCATGGACGTCCTCGACGCACCAGCGTTCGTGCCGCGCTGGACGCGGCTCTTCGGGCAGCGCTCGTTGGGCTATTTCCGCACCCTGATCGCGCAAACCATCGAGCGGCGCGAGGCGGTGCTGAGGGCCGATCCGGCGGCGGCGCCGCGCGATCTCCTCACCCTCCTGCTCGAGGCCGATGGCCTGAGCCGCAGCGAGATCGAGGACAACATCATCACCTTCATCGGCGCCGGGCAC
>JANXSI010000384.1 GCA_025352765.1 Devosia sp.
ACGCTAGTTGCCGCCATCAAGGCCGCCGGTCTCGTCTCGACGCTAGAGGGCAAGGGCCCTTTCACCGTTTTCGCCCCCACCAACGAGGCGTTCGAGGCGTTGCCAAAGGGCACTGTGGACTCGCTTTTGAAGCCTGAGAACAAGGCGAAGTTGGTCGCGATCCTGACATGCCACGTCGTTGCCGCGAAGGCGCTATCGACCGACGTCATATCGATGGTCAAGGCTGGCGGCGGCAAGCACGTTGTCGACACGGTCGGCGGCTGCAAACTGACCCTTGCAGTCAAGGGCAGCACGGTCACTGTCACGGATGAAACCGGTGGAGTGGCGAAAGTCACGGTGGCTGACGTGATCCAGTCGAACGGCGTGGTGCACGTCATCGACAAGGTTCTGATGCCGAAGAAGTAAACGCTGCCTCTTCGGGCAATGATTGTGGGTCGCCCACTTTCGTCGGGGCGACCCAGTCCATTCTTCTGGGTGCTTAGTCTCCTTCCGTCGCCTACAATCCGATGCCTTTGTGATTGCAAGGTCATACTCCTCTGTCGAGGCGGTCGGAGCCGAGGTCAGCGCAGCCGAACAAAAGTAGGCCAGTCGCGTCTCTGGCATGGCGATAAGCAGCGGGGTCGACTGGCCCTGTCTTTATGGTCGGTGATGTTCGGGCGTTCTGGATTAGGCTAAGGTCATGTCGCCAGCATCGGTATCGACGTACACCGTGGCCTGGTTTTGTTCGGCCTAAGTCGCGGCACGGCGTCGTCCAACGGGCTGGTTGTGACGATGGCTGTCACTGTTCACGGCGGGGATGCGGACGGTGCGACGGTGCGTGACCCAGTCGACTAGCGAGCTGCTCCGAGCCCACGCACCGAGGTCTAGTCTTCGTGCGGCATGTTGAAGACAATGATGGTGGAGCCGCACTCGTAGCGTTGTGCGAAGTCCTAACAGCAGATCGGCACCGGTAGCCTACCGGGAACGCAGCCGAGCTCACCGATGATCAGCAGTGCTGTCGTCTGCAGGTCGTGTTGCAGCTTTGACTATCTGCCATCCGTCCCGTGATTTCACCGGTTGGCTGACGAGGGACAATGAACGGCGCAATGCTAGGCTCGTGCGTATCGAGACAGCAAATCGCTCAGCAGCTGATTGGGGAATCGGCGGACCTGGGTAATTCCATAGAAGCTTTCGGTTAGTTGTGGAATCCTGCAATGCTCCACCAGAACGCCGCTTTCGAGCTCGTCTCGTACGACGATCGGTGCCACTAGTGTTACGCCTTCCCGCTCGCGCGCCAGCAATCGCAGCATCGCCATATCGTCCACCTCGGCCAAAATGATCGGGCGAATGCCGGCCAGATTGAGTATCTGGTCAAATGCGACCCGTATGTCGCTATCGAGGCTTGGTAGCAGGACCGGTTCCGTACGTAGGTCGTCGGGGAAATTGAACTTCCTTCTAGTACTTCTAGGTCGACCGACGAGGCTGATAGGCTGCTGACTGAGAAGGTGGTTGCGAAGCGGCGTATGCGCGTCTCGCTGTGCCGCACTGTTCGCCAACACGACATCGATGGCATGAGATTCAAGCTGCGCGAGGAGATCTCGCATCGGTCCTGACCGCACGATCAATTCCACGTCTGCTCTACCGACCAGAGGCCGCAAGAACTCCAACTGGAAATTGCGTGAGAGCGTCGTTAGTGCACCAACCCTTAGCACTTGACGGTTTGACATCGGTTGACCGTCGAGAGTGCTCATCAGCTCGTCGCCGGCCAGAAACACGGTGTCGGCATAGTCGAGCGCGATACGACCAGCTTCTGTCAGGACCAACCGTTTACCGATGCGATCGAACAGGGGGTGCCCCATCTGGCGCTCAAGTTTCTGGATCTGCACTGATACGGCCGACTGCGACACGTTCAGCCGCTCGGCGGCGCGAGTGAGGCTACCCTCGTGGGCAACGACCCAGAAATAGCGGAGATGGTTGAAATTCAGGCTGGCCATATCGTTCTATAAAACAGAACCAGATCTCAACAACAATGAATTGTTGTTAGGTCGACCGACTGGCTAAGAATCTTCCCCAACCGAAGCGCGCTTCGAAGGGGAAACTCCGTGCCGATCGAGCTCTTGCCATTGTTGGCCCTACTTCCGCTGTTCGCCGCCGCGGCGATTGGCTTCATGAACAACGGAATTCGGCCGACGCGCTTTCCGAGGCTAGCAGAAGCCGCAGCTCTCACGGCGCTTGTCGCTGCCTTCGTCTCGACCGTTGGTCTGATCGCTTTCGGACCTGGCGTTAGTCCCCTTATTGGGGTCAACAGCGTCGGCTTGTCGTTTCGGCTGGACGCCGTCAGTGCGGCAATGCTGCTTCTGGTCGCTTTCATTGGCTGGATCGTGGTGCGCTATGCCCAGACCTATCTAGATGGTGAGGCCAGGCAGGGCCCTTTCGCCGGCTGGCTTTGCTTAACACTTATGTCGGTCATGCTGCTGGTCACTGCGGGCAATCTCTTTCAACTGGTCCTCGCCTGGGTCGCTACGAGCATGTTTCTGCACCGGCTTCTGTTGTTCTACCCCGCTCGGCCGGGCGGACAGCGTGCCGCGTACAAGAAGTTCATTACGGCGCGGTTTGGAGATTTGTCGCTGATCGGCGCCGCCGTTTTGCTGGTGGCGGCCTATGGGACGGCAGACATCGGCTCAATCCTGCAAGCCGCGCGGGCGGGAGAGGGCGGAGGTCTGGCAGTTGGAGCGGCCAGTTTGCTGGCTCTTGCAGCGATCCTGAAGTCTGCGCAGTTTCCGATGCATGGCTGGCTGACCGAGGTCATGGAGACACCCACCCCTGTGTCGGCGCTCCTTCATGCGGGCGTCATCAACGCAGGTGGATTTCTGCTGATCCGCTTTGCCGACGTCGTGCTCCTCGCCCCGGGGGTCCTTGCGGTTCTCGTCATGATTGGCGGCTTCACCGCGCTGTTCGGCAGCCTCGTAATGCTGACCCAGCCGGCAGTAAAGACGTCCCTCGCATGGTCTACTGTTGCCCAGATGGGCTTCATGATCCTGCAGTGTGGACTGGCGCTCTTCCCTCTCGCGTTGCTGCACATTGTGGCTCACTCGCTATACAAGGCCCATTCGTTCCTGGCTTCGGGGGGCGCCGTGGAAAGGGTCGCAGCGATCAGACGACCGGGCCCCGTGGCGATCCCCAGCGCGGCAGCGGTCGGACGGGCCTTCTTGGCGGCTCTTGTTATCTACGTCCTCGTAGGTCTCGGCTTCGGCCTTACGCACAAATCACCCCAGGCTATCGCGCTTGGCGCCATCCTGATCTTCGGCGTGGCCTACATGCTTGCGCAGGGTTTCGCTGACGCAGCTCCCAGGGCGCTCACTCGTCGAACGGCCCTGTATGCGGTGGCGACATCTATTGGTTACTTCGGGCTTCAGATGGCGGTGACGTATCTTACCGCAGGCGTTCTACCCGCCACGCCACCTCCTGGGCCGCTTGAATGGGGCCTCATCTCCCTCTCGGTCATCAGCTTTGGCTTAGTCGCCATCGTGCAGGCAATGTTCCCGCTTTGGGCCCACCACCCGGCGGCCGCCGGCCTGCGCGTGCACCTCTCAAACGGCTTCTACGCCAACGCAGTCTTCGACCGCGTGATTGGCGCCTGGTCAACGCGTAGCGCTTCTTGATGAAACCAGAGTTCTTGAAAATGTCGCATCCCTCTCCCCTTCCGCCCATCGATCAAAAGCATTTCGAGATTGCGGCCGATCGCGCTGCGCGGGCTATTCCTCCTGCCTGGCCCCTGGCCTCGAGCGTTGCGGTCAATCCATTCCTCGGTCAGACCGGCGAGAACCTGGCAACAGCTGGGGCGCGCCTTGCGCGTATCGCCGGTGTCGCCATCACGATGCCGAGGCGGTGGTACCAGCAGAAGATCTCCAACGGGACGATCACCGACGCCGACCTGCTGGACGCTTGGGAATCTGCTCCCGTGGGGCTGAGACCTGCCAACTTGGCTGAGCTGAAGGTCGCCGTGGCGTCCACCGAGCCTAAGCCCTTTGCCCTCCTGTCGATCGCGGATCTCGCCAGGAAAGCTTCAGGTATCGACTGGCCAGGCTTGATCGCCGAGCGATTGGGAGCTTGGGCTGCGGGATATTTTGACGAAGGACAAGCTCTCTGGGCCGCTCCGCGCGGCAAGGGCGCCTATGCGGCGTGGCGCGCAGTGGCGACGCATGACTTGACGCCGGAGATCGCTGGGCTGCCAGGGTTCGCCCTTCACGTATCGGAGGCCCCCGAGGGCGCTATTGCCGCTATCGCGCGAGTTACCGTTCAGCTTGGACTCGAAGAGGCCGCCACTGAAACCTATTTCCACCAGATGCTGATGACGCTGGGGGGCTGGGCGCAATTCGCGCGCTACAAGCTTTGGCAGGCCGAACTCGCCGGCCAGTCAGATCAGACGGTGACCGACTTTCTTGCAATTCGCTTGATCTGGGAAGAGGCCCTGTTCCTTCGCTACGGGCCGAAAATCGCTGAGGAATGGACGAGTGTGAGAGAGGCGCACGGCGCCCCCGTCGAACCGACCCTCTACCATGTGACCGACATGATCCTCCAGGAGGCAGCAGAGCGCTCAGCTCAGCGGGCCCTCGCATCGACTCTGGCCGAGCCCGCTACGGGACCAGACCGCGATCGACCTCTGCTACAGGCCGCGTTCTGTATCGACGTTCGCTCCGAAGTCTTTCGCCGCGCGCTTGAGTGCGTCAGCCCTAAGATCCAGACTATCGGATTCGCCGGCTTCTTTGGTCTCACCACGGCCCATCGTCGTTTTGCCTCAGATGTCGATGAACTGCGGCTTCCGGTCCTGCTTAACCCCGCTATCAGATCTAGCTCGGGAGGGCCCGACCTCGCGGCGGCCGATCATCGGATGAGGATCAAGGCTCGAGCCTCGCGCGCCTGGGGTCGGTTCAAGCTCGCGGCGGTGTCGTCATTCGCCTTCGTCGAGGCGACAGGTCCGATCTATGTTGGAAAACTGCTGAGCGATACTCTTGGGCTTCGCAGCGCGCCACGACCAAACGACCCAGCGCCGCGGCTCGACCCAGCGCTGGATCTGCAAACGCGAACCAAGGCTGCCGAGGCAATTCTGCGGGCCATGTCGTTGACCACCAGTTTCGCACGGCTCGTCATGCTCGTGGGACACGGCGCCAATGTCGCCAACAATCCCCATGCCAGTGCCCTACATTGCGGAGCGTGCGGCGGTTATTCGGGGGAAGTAAATGCCCGCCTCCTCGCTTTGCTCCTAAATGACTCTGAGGTGAGGGCGGAGCTCGCATCGAACGGGATCGCTATCCCTGTCGAT
Source organism: Devosia sp. (assembly GCA_025352765.1). Taxonomy (GTDB): domain Bacteria; phylum Pseudomonadota; class Alphaproteobacteria; order Rhizobiales; family Devosiaceae; genus Devosia_A. The sequence goes on from JANXSI010000384.1 coordinate 5,303, forward strand.
ACTCTGTTTCTTGCAGCGCTTCACGACACGACGACGGATCAGGTCACTCTCTTTGCCGAAGACTCTCCCTCGACGGCGCGCAAGAATGATATCAGCCAAGCTGCAACTTGGCTCGCTGCAGCAGGCAAGCTTGCACGCGGCGAACGTGCGCTCCGGCTGCCGCGGGCGGGAAACGAAGCGGCAGTCGCAAAGCGCAGCCGGAATTGGTCCGAGACGCGGCCCGAATGGGGACTTGCTGGATGCAAGGCGTTCATCGCTGCGCCTCGGACGCGCACCGTTGGCAAGAATCTCGAAGGTCGTGCTTTCCTTCACGACTACGACTGGAAGCAAGACAAGAATTTCGGAGTTCTGGAGCTGATCCTCACCGCGCCGGTCGTCGTCGCTAGCTGGATCAGCCTGCAGTACTTCGGATCTACCGTCGCGCCAGACGCCTTTGGAGGCGGCAACAAGCTCCTCCACAACGTCACAGGCGGCATCGGTGTCGTGGAGGGCAACGGAGGTCTCTTGCGAGCCGGACTGCCCTGGCAGTCAGTCCATGACGGCGGGAGCTACGTGCACGAGCCATTGCGTCTGTCGGTATGTATCGAGGCACCACGTGAGGCGATAACGGACGTTCTCGATCGCCACGCAAACGTGCGCGCTCTTTTTGACAATCGCTGGCTACACCTCTTTGCTCTTAACGAGGAGGGTCTCATGGCCTGGCGATACTCGGACGGTGGTGAGTGGGCTCCGATGAGCAGACCACCCGAGCAGGTAGCCACGATGAAAGTGGCAGTCTGAGCTATGACGGAAGAAACTCATATCGAGGATGGTGGCCGCTTGCCGTCTTTGCAAATGGCTGCATCTTACTTCAGTCGCTTGGAATCAGAGTCCATTCATATCTTGCGCGAGGCGGTCGCTGACGCTCGAAACCCGGTCATGCTGTTTTCGGCGGGCAAGGACTCTACCGTCATGGCGCATCTGGCCCTGCGCGCTTTCTACCCAAGCAAGCCGCCGTTTCCCCTTCTACACGTGGATTCAACATGGGAATTCCAATCCCTGCTCGAATTCCGTGATGCCTTCGCACGCGACCATGGACTTGACCTTATCGTCTACGCCAATGAAGACGGCCGCCGGCAAGGGATCAATCCATTCGACCACGGCGAGCACTACACCCGCATCATGCGAACCGAGGCACTGAAGTCGGCACTTGAT
>JANXSI010000416.1 GCA_025352765.1 Devosia sp.
CGATCCGTCGACATCGCGCCAGCGCACCAGCACTTCGCAGCCGCTGATCTTGGACGTCGCCAGCGACAGGATCGGCTGGTAGGTGCAGATGATCGTCTGCGGCTTGAAATGGCGGCGGAACCGGGCCTCGAAGCTCCAGTACCGGCGGATCAGCGCATGCAGCTGGCCGCCGAGGCCCATGGCGAGAAGCGCGCTGATCACGACGCCGAGCACGATATAGGGCCAGTGCGCGGCAAGCACCGCCGATAGCGGCGCCGACGTCGCCACGCAGCTGCCACCCTCGGGCGCGCACAGCAACGAAAAGAACGCCGCCTGGTGGAGCGGCAGATAACCTGCCAGCGGACCGGCCGCCTTGGCGTTGGCAAAAACGCCGGTGACGCCCGCCCGATGCCGGTAGTTGTCGCCGGCGACCGCAATCACCTCAAAGCTCAGCCAGGAGCTCGACACGTCCGGAATCGGCTGCGGCGGGACCACGACGCCGATATCATCGCGCACCAGGATCGTGCCGATCAGCCCGGCCCGACCCATGAAGTCGAGCGGCCGGTCGTACCAGATCGACACGTTCGGCGCTTCGGTATGCACGTCGGGCACGCCAAGCGAATAGGGCGCGAAATCCTGATCAACCGAACAGTTGACCACGCCGCCGGGAGCCGAAAGGAATTCGTTGAGACCATCAGGCAAGAAGGCGATAGCGCGCAATTGCTCGTGGAATGCCGGCGAACAGGGCGCCGCCGTCAGGCGCTGCTGCATCTGGGCCCAGGTCGAGCCGATATTGGCGCGAAGCTGAATCTGCGGCTCGAGCACACGGCGGGCTTCCGACTCCATCTGCTGGTTCAGTTCGTGTGCTCCGAACGCCGTCGCGAATACCAACACCGCAGCGAAGGTCACGAGCCAGAGGGTGAACGCCAGCAGTCTCTGGTTAGAGCGTTCGATGAAGAGAGATACAAACTTCGCCATGCGCGCGGCCCCATACACACGGGAAACCTGAGCATTAAATCTACAAGACTCAGTTAAATGCCGACGCCCGCTTGCACCTACTGGTCGGCCCGGCCCCGCGCAAGGCCCGCGGCTTGGTCCGACGAAGTAGCGCAACATCTTGTATTTGTAAGATTTTCGGATCCAGCGCGGCGAAACTTACGTGTGTTTGTCCATTTCTGACGAACGTACATCTGACAAGATTGTGAGCGGGCCTCGCCAGGCGCTTTCCAGACAAGAAAGGGCGCCCCCTCGCGGGAAGCGCCCAAGTGGTTCAAGGGGAGAGAGGAGAGACGTCTTGCGCCGTCAGCCCTGCGGCTGCGGCACGATGCGCAGATAGGGTTTTGGGGCTTTCCAGCCGGCGGGGAATTTCTGCTTGGCGGTTTCGTCGTTGACGGACGAGGCGATGATCACGTCCTCGCCCTGCTTCCAGTTGACGGGCGTTGCCACCGAATACTTCGCGGTGAGCTGCAGGCTGTCGATGACGCGCAGCACCTCATCGAAATTGCGCCCGGTCGAGGCCGGATATTCGAGCTTGAGCTTCACCTTCTTGTCCGGCCCGATGACGAACACCGAGCGCACGGTCAGCGTATTGTCGGCGTTGGGGTGGATCATCTCGTATTTCGTCGCGATCGCGCGCGTCGGGTCGGCGATCAGCGGGAAGTTGAGCTTGGTGCCCTGTGTTTCCTCGATGTCGTTCGACCACGCCTCGTGGTTCTTGAGCTCGTCGACCGACAGCCCCAGCACCACCACGCCGCGCTTGTCGAATTCGGGCTTCAGCTTGGCCGTGTAGCCCAGTTCGGTGGTGCAGACCGGGGTGAAGTTCTTGGGGTGCGAGAACAGCACCGCCCACTTGCCCTCGATGAAGTCGTAGAAGTGAATATGACCCGAGGAGGTCTCAGCCTCGAAATCCGGGGCCACGTCGCCGATCAGAATAGCCATGTGTGTCAACCTCCGGGCGCCAGCCGCGCCGCTTGTCCGATTGACTCCAATATCGGCGTTCGCCCGCCCGCGGGGCAGGTGTTGCGGCGGAAATTCTTTATCTTTTGCAACGCCGTGCGGTGAAGCCGTTGCGCCGGCCGGGCGTTCGGCGCAATCGGCCTAGACGCTCCACAGCGAGAGCGCCGCAATGGCAAAGAAGGCAAGCAGCGGCATGAAGCCGAAGGCCAGCGCCACGCCCTGCCGGGCATGCACCAGCCGGGCGATCAGGAAGAACGACACGAACGCCACGACACTCGCCATGAGGGCGGCGTGCTCGCCATTGAAGAACTCGAACAGAGCCATGTTGCGCCTCGTCGGTCTCGGGAGCCTGCCCCATCAGGCGCGCCGGGCGGTTGCCCCAGGGTTAAGGCCGACCACCCAGATTGAGGCAATTGCCGGAGGGGCAACGCCCCAGGCCGCTCTCAGCGGACCCTGACAGCGCTGCGCCATCAGTCGGTTTTCCCTCCCCCCTTGTGGGGAGGGGGGACCACGCGCAGCGTGGTGGGCTGGGGGGCTTAAGCAACACGCGCAAGCGCCCGGCCCCCCACCCACCGGCTACGCCGGGCCCCCCTCCCCACAAGGGGGAGGGAGAACCGACTGCGGGCTTTGTGGGGTTTGCCGAGCCGAGTGCGCGGTACGAGGCGTATGCGCCGCCTGACGATGTCGAGTATCCGCTCGGCACGGCGCGGACGCAGATGTTCGAGAATTTCATCGTGGCGCAGAACGGCGATTCACTGGTGCTGGTCGACCAGCATGCGGCG